>JBFYKJ010000032.1:0-3008 GCA_041306005.1 Candidatus Altarchaeota archaeon
CGGATGGCGCAGGCTCCCAGCCCGGGGTTTCCCAACCCTCCGGCGGCATGGATTACACCCTGGTGATAATACTCCTTGTGGTCGTGGTGCTGGCGCTGGCAGCCCTCGTGTTCGTTAAAAAAAAAGCGCGCCACTGAGCGGCAGGGGCGTTGACGCCCCCTCCGGCAAGGACAACGTCGTCAAGGCCCTTACTGACAACGAGCAGGCGGTGGTGAAAGCCCTGATGGCCACCGGCGGGGGCATGCGCCGCAACGACCTCGAGCGCGCCTCCATGGTGCCTAAGGCCAGCCTTGCGCGGGTGGTCGCAAACCTCGAGGCGCGGAATATCGTCAATGTCGACAGGGCCCGAAACGTCCATTACATACAAGTCACGGATTGGTTCATGGGGCTGTGATAGGCAGGACTGCGCTCGCGATTCGCAAGAGGTTCCCTGCCCAAGTGCTGCAGATATTCGTGTCAATTTTTATTTGTAGTGTAACCTCGTTTTTCTTAGGCTAACTCTAAGGGATACGCCAAAGAAGGTGTTCAAAATGTTTGCCAAGTGGGCTAATCCAAGAATAAAGAGGTATGAGTGGCAGGACATAGCGTTCATAAAACTGGCGGTGATGGGCTTCACCCTGATGCTGGCAAAAGTCTGGTCGCCGGTGCTGGGCCTGGACTGGTATTGGTATGCGGCCATATTCCTGGCCGCGGCGGCGATCCCGTCTTACAAGGCCATGAAATCCGGTTAACTGGGGATTGCTCCGGCGGGCCGGGCCTACCGCCTTAGCTCTCGCCCGCCAGGAAGGGCGACCAGTTTATGACGTGCTCCCCGAATATCTGAAGCACGTCGTAATAGTTGTATTCGTTTGCGAACGACCCTTTGAAGCCTTCAAGTATGCCCTTTAGGGCCGTGCTGTTCTCCACATACAGCTCGACGGAAAAGTCGTATTTGCCGATGAGCTTGTTTGCGAACAGGCACTTGTTCGTGGATTCGAAAAAGGATATGACTTTGGGTATGATATCGAGGGTCTTGAGGCTCATGTTCACCTGGAAGGGCTCAAGCCCGAACTTGTTGAAGTCGGGCTCGTAGGTGTTTGCCACGATTATGCCCTCCTTCTCCAGCCTTTTGATCCTATAAGCCACCACCTTCGGGTCTATGCCCAGGGCGGCGGCAATCTCCGTCAGTTTTGTCCTGCAGTCGTGCGCGAGCGTGTTTATCAGCTCCCTGTCCGTGCCGTCTATGCGGCAGCTCTGGGGTACTCTGTGGTCGATCGACCGGATCACCGACCTTTCACTCTCGGAAAACCTTTGGTTCATGATGTATGTCCCGGCTATCGCGCTTATGTCCTTCTCCAGAATGTAATCGCCGAACTTGCCCTTGAGGTCCGCCACGAAATCTGCCAGCTCGCCGAGATTCTTGGTTATAGTCAGAAACGTCACATTATAGCGGCCTTCGGCAACCCTCAGGTTGGCCGAGAACTTCTGGGCCCGTATGAACTCGGCCAGGCGTTTTTCCGCATCCGGCGTGGAGTGGTGCAGTTTTATGGACACCCTGTAATAGTGATATCCAAGCTTGCTCATGTCAAAGAACGAGTAAAACTTTTTGATAAGCCCGCCGCCGACCAGCCGGTCGATCCGGTAGCTGACCGTGTCGTGGCGGGCGCTTACCCTTTTGGCTATGTCCCTAACCGAGGACCGCGAGTCTATGTTTAAGTGGTACAATATCCTTTTATCGAGAGGGTCTAACTCCATTTTCAATAAAAGACAAAAATCCTTGTATATATTTGTGTTTTTCAGAAGAAAAGCGAGGTTGCCCTTAAATATGCCCAGATTGAACTAATGCGCAACTGCTGGGGGCCTTCAGTTGGGAGAAAGGGCCGGCATTTGGTGGCGCCGGCCCTGATCACGATTAATAAATACTTTTTGCAACCTGCGCTTTTCCGGCGGGTGTGCTGGGCGGGGCCGGATGGCGGCGCTGTGAGCGCCCTGCAAACCGAGTGCACATAACTTCAAATCTCCGATTCCAATCACCGAGACCGTCTTACCATGATCCTAGCCGAAGTCCTTTCAAGCGTCGGGTTTTGGATGGGCTGACGGCGCCGATAACGCCGATAGTTCTCCGCAACCGGCTTTGCGGGGGGAAGCCGGATGCGACCGCGCTAACACACAGAACAACACACTACCTGACGATGAGAAATTTGACTTTGCTGGAGGCCAAGGAGACCAAAGAGCAGGAGATAGAAAAGCTAAAGCTCGAAAATGCCGTTTACGAGGAAAGCGGCAAGAACCCGGTGATAATATCCGTGGTCATACCGACGTTCAACACGGGCTCAAAGCTATACTTGGAGACTTTGCAGCCACTGCTAAAGCACATGGGGGAGCTCATAGACGCCGGCGCAGTCGACGAGGTGGTGATAGTCGACGGCTCGCGCGACAAGGACGGCAATACAGACTACGAGTTCATAAAATACATGCTTGCCTTGTGCATACGCCACTGCAAGACATTCTCAAGCGAGGTCAACTTCGTGAAGTCCATGCCCGAGGGGAAGCAGCGGTCCATGCAGGGGCGATTCGACTTCTCCATAAGGTTCCTAAGCCAGCAGGACCCCCTGCTCCATAAGATACTCCTTGAGCGGAACATCATTACGCAGGTGGAGTCGGATTCCCTCAAAAAGGGCAAGGGGGCGGCCCTCTGGTTCTCGGTGCCCGTGACATATGGCCACATAATCTGCTTCTTTGACTCGGACATACGGTCTTTCGACAATTTCTACGTGACCTCGCTCTGCCGCCCGATACTCGAGAAGTGGAGCTCGGACCCGGCGGCCAGGGCATGCGACCCGCAGACGGTATTCAGCAAGGCGATATACACAAGGAAGACCGAGACGCCCGAGGGGACGACGCTGGGCGGCAGATTGTCAAGGATATGCGCCCTCCCGGTATTCAAGTCGCTGGCCAAGATGGGCCACTTCAGGGGCCTTGAGGAGATAGAATACCCGGCGAGCGGCGAATGCGCGTTCTCCGTTGAC
>JBFYKJ010000033.1:0-6268 GCA_041306005.1 Candidatus Altarchaeota archaeon
TTCAACAGGCTTCTCAACCGCTACAGGAGCCCTCACTGGCTTCGGCTTTGGGCCGGGCTTTAGGTATGCGGAGCTCTGTTTGCGCCGCCTTTTCTCACCGAACTTCTTTTGTTGCCTTTCCTGTCTCTTGGCGACTCTTCCTCTTTTGCCCATTTTAGCACCCTTTCAGGAATTTGCCAGGCAGGGTTAATATGCTATCTAAGCAGTTCCCCATCCACCCAGCGCTTTCTAAGTCCCTCTAGTCGTAGCCGGACTGCAGGATGATTATCCTTTACCATCCGAACCAGAGTCTCCAAATCGTAATTGGCCAACTGAGGGTAATGCTCCTTTAGCATCTGAGCTTTATCCGACGGTGGCATTCGCTCCGCCCAGACCTTGCCCCGGTCGCCTACTCCGTGGGGAAGATAGAGCGGTGTCTTCCTGATCCATTCTTCCGGGGATTGCCCGCCTGTAATGGGCCTTTGTCTGACTTCTTCGACCGTCTGCCCCTCCGCCGGCTGTTCCCGGTCAGGCTTCTCCTTGGGCCCCTTCAGGTACGTTTTGCTTTCTTTGACAACGCCCCACTTGTTTAAGTGCGGCTTTTCGGGCTTCTTCTCCCTTTTCTTATCAAATGGGCTGAAATGTTTGCTCATCTCAAGCACGGGGATTAAAGGCTGATTTTCAAGCTAATATTCACGTTCTAACTCATATCGCGTACCGGTCCCTCATCCCGAACCAGAAGCCGCCGAATATCACCAAGAACACTCCGGCGTAGGCGGTGTTCATGCTGCCCGACATCAAACCCCCCATCATCAGCAGGCCACCGGAGAACACAGAGAAGAACGCGCCCTTCTTGCCGTAGTCGCGGGTCTTTTGGGCCGAGAGCAGGATTAGCGCCGCCCCGCCAAGCATTATCAGCACGCCGAATTCCAGGGTAGGTATCCTCTGCACCTCAGGCGATATCCCTGCAAGCGCGACAAAGAACACGCCCGAGACGATTGCCAATAGCCCGGTGAAGAAATAGCTCTGCTTGAGGAACAGCTCCTTGAGGGTGTGTTCCTCCGAAATCACCCCGTAGAAGAAGGCGACGCAGCCTGCCCAGACAAGGAAGAGGCCGTAGAACGCCGGCCCGACGTCGAACTTGACCATCAGGTAGGTCAGGGTGAATATGCAAGAGCCGACGGCTATGATTATAATCGCGAGTATCAGCAGAAGGGACCTCCCGATGCCGCCCTTCACGGGCTTTACCTTGCGCTTGAAGTCCATGCCTTAATAAGGGAAGGCGATTTAAAAACCTGTCCGGACGAAGCCGCGGCTAAAGGCACGAGGCCTGCCCAAAACCCGGGACTGAAAACCCGAAACCGCATGCCTCGCAGTTGCCTTAATCCTACAGGTGGAAAACGAGCAGGTGCGGGACGCCGCCTATGCGCTTGACAGCCTCAATGGCGTCGGGGTTTTCCGCGCAGTATGCGGCAACGGTCCTCTCGCCGACGAGGTTCGCCGTCATGCAGCCCTCGATTATCTCGAGCAGCTCCGCGGGGCCGGCGGCCATTTGCGAATAGAACCTCTCGCTTATCTCGAGGAGCAGCTCTCCCTCGGAAAGCCGGCGGCCGACAAGCTCGCGGTCGCAGGCGCCGACTACCCTTCCCTTGGGGGTCTCGTGGACCTTGACAGCTATCCCTAAATGTTCTTCAGCGGTTTCCATGCCCCGCATGCCTCGCATTTGAGTATCTTGACGCCCTCCATGCTGGCGAACCTCGTGTCCGGCTTGCCGCACTGCGGGCAGAGCACGTAATCGTCGGCGTATTTCCTCACTGCGTCCCCCACTTTCTTGCCATAGAGCTTCTTGTTGAAGACGAGCCGGTCGCCGACGACTGTCGCGTATGAGCCGAGCTCCTTAGTCAGGAACTTCTGCAGGTGGGCGTCCTCGCGGTTGAAGGCCTTCGCTATCTGCGGGAAGTTTCGCAGTATGGTCTTGTTGCCCTCCATGAGCACGTCCACTTGCGGCATCTCGAAGCGGGCGGTGTCCTTCGTGACCTGCGGCAGCTGCTTGTATGCCCGGTCAAGGAGCGACGAATAGTCTGAGAAATCCATCAGGCTAATTTGAGGGTGAAGGTTAAAAACCGACCCGTTAGAACAAGCGGCCAGTTGGTTGCCCTGCCAGCGGCTTTAAATCGCCATATAGGCAATATTCCCATGGAACACTCCGGCCGGCGCGCAACGCTTGTCGGCATAGCGGCGAACGCGTGCCTTTGCATAGTCAAGGCCCTAGCCGCCGCGATGACCGGGAGCTTGGCGATAGCGTCCGACGCGATAAACTCGTTCTCCGACACGGTCTATTCCATAGCGCTGTTCGTGGCTGTCAGGGTCTCAGGGAAAAAGGCCGACAGCGACCACCCATTCGGGCACCACAGGGCCGAGCCCGTCGCGGGCCTGTTCATAGCCATAATGGCAGGCATACTGGGCTTTGAGGTGATAAAGACCGGCATCGCCGGCCTCATGGACGGGACGATTGTCGAGATGACCATTGTAGGCGTTGCGGCGCTCATCTTCAGCATGTCGCTCAAGACCGGGATGTGGCTGTACTTTGGCAAGGTGGCCCGGCTCGTGAACAGCCCTGCAATAAAGGCCAGCTCGATAGACAGCAGGAACGACGTTTTGGTTTCCTTCACGGCATTGATAGGCCTTTCCGGCTCGATGATTGGCCTGCCGAAGCTGGACTGCTATGCCGCGGTGTTCATAGGGTTTTTCATCCTGCGCTCAGCTTATAAGATAGGCATGGAGAACATAGACTACCTTATGGGCAAGAAGCCCGACGACAAGGTCATGGCCGAGATAATAAAGAGCGCTAACTCCGTCAAGGGCGTAAGGGGCGTGCACGACATACTCGCCCACTATGTCGGCAGCTACGTGCACGTGCAGGTCCACATAGACGTTGATGGGGACTTGAAGGTCAAGGAAGCACATGACATAGGGGACCGGGTCGCCGCCGCGGTGGAAAAGGTACCGTCTGTCGACAAGGCGTTCATACACCTGGACGCGAAGTGAATTTGTAGTTCTGGCCCTAAATTTGTAGTTCTGGCCCTAGTGACTTTATGCACCTGTACGCCGAGTTAGGCGCCAGCCGGCTAGGCTAGGAGGAGGGCGGCGCAGGCGCGGATCTTGCGTAACTGTTCACGCACGGGAAGGGTATCTCGATGCCCTCCTTGTCAAACTCCTTCTTGAGCTCCTTGATGAACTCGTGCTTGAGTATGAACCGGAAGTCCCAGCGCTTGATCTTAAACCATACTTCCAGGTCTATGCTTGACTTCCCAAGGTCGTTGAAGCGGACGAAGGGAGTTTCCCCCCCGACAACGGCGCCTGTCGACTCCCCGACGCGCTTTGCGACGCGGATAGTCACATCCTCCACCTTCTGCAGGTCTGAGCTATAGGCGACGCCGACCGGGAACCTGAGGATTACCGGCTGTTTCGGCTGGTCATAGTTGGTTATGGTGCTTTCGGCGAACTTGGAGTTCGGGATTATCACCATGTTGTTCCTGGCAGTCCTTATCCATACCGCCCTCCAGGTCATCCTCTCCACGTAGCCGCCCGTCGGCTCCGGCCCGGCGCTCTCGAGCTCGACGTATTCGCCCAGCCGGATAGTCTTGTCCGAGGCCAGGTAGAGGCCCGCAAAGTAATTCGACAGCGTAGCCTGGAGCGCCAGGGCCACGGCCAAACCACCGATTCCCAGGCTTGCCAAAAGCGGCGTTATCTCGACGCCGAAATACCAGAGGATTACTATCGCCGCAATGGCGTATGTGAAGAGGCTGATCAGGGTCTTGAGGCTCATCAGGGAAGTGTTCTCTATCCGCAGCCTGCGCTTGTCGCTGGACGCATACCAGATTATGAACTCGTTGAGTATCCTCCTGAACAGGATGACCACCAGGAGGACCATTAGCGGGACGAATATGGTGTCCATCAGCCCGTGGATGCCCTGCAGCATCTCAAGGTCCCTGAAGGCGAAATAGATGCCGAATGAGGCCAAAAGAAGGTAGAACGGCATGCTTATGGCCTTCGCAAAGCGCCTGCTGAAACTGTCGTCGCCATCGCCGCGGGATTTGGCGCGCGCTAGGATGAAAAGAACCGCCTTGCTAAGGAATATAGTTAGGGCTATTATCAGCAGCGAACGGATTACGTCTCCGTTCTCCTTCAGCGCGCCGGCGATTACGTCAAAAGCCACCCCTTTAGAGAATACCCTGTTTTACGGGTTTACCTTTACCGGGTTTAGTTGGCGATTTACGAATAAAAACGAAAATTAAAAATGCCCCGAGCCCGCCGGATTTTTGCGCCCGCGGTTTTTCTTGGAATACCCTATAGTAATAACGGCCCGCACGGCATAACGCGAGCCGCGCCCGCGCAGTACCTGCAATGCCCAGGACCCAAGACCGAAGACCATAATGGCCGACCCGAAAGCCGACATCACGGTAAACTGCCTGAAAGAGACCTGCCCGATACCGCTCGTCGAGACGAGAAAGGCCGTCAACGCCGCTAGGAAGGGGCAGGTCATCGAGGTCATAGGCGACCACCCGGCGTCAAAGAAGGAGATACCGATGGCAGTGGAGGCTTTGGGGCTGAAGCTGCTCGGTATTAAGGAAGAAGCCGGCGTCTGGCGCATATTGATACAGAAATAAGACTGCAAAGCTATGATGATACCCAACTAAGATGGCCAAAGCGACGATAATACTGCATTCCGGCGACCTTGACAAGGTTTACAGCGCGCTGATAATAGGCAACGGCGCCCTCTCGATGGGCATGGACTGCTCGATTTACGTCACATTCTGGGGGCTCCAGAGGCTGATGAAGGGGAAGCTCTCCGGCGGCTTGCTCTCGAAGATGAACATGCTGGGCCTCGGGAGGATGATGATGCTAAGGAAGATGAAAAAGGCCAAGGTCGCATCACTCGACAGGCTGATGAAGGACTACAAGGAGCTCGGCGGCAAGATAATCGCTTGCGAGATGACGATGGACGTCATGGGCTGCAAGAAAAAGGACCTGGACGAGAAGCTGGTGGATGAGTACGGCGCGGTCGGGACCTACATCAAGGAGGCGCGGGAGTCGGACATTACGCTATTTATATAGCCCCCAGCACAGCTTATATAACCTCAAGTAATATTATCTCGGTTCCGGTATTAAGCAATAATCGCGAAACCTAAACTGAAGCAAACATGGAAATCGTAAAAGGCTGCCCCAAGTTCCTGAAGAACGGCCCTTGCGGCGGCTACAAGGACGGGAAGTGCGAGGTTTTTTCGACTCAGAAGTGCCTTTTCGTGGCCGTATGGGAGCGGAATCCCGACGCGCTGAAGAAAGAGATAGCCTAAGAGGCTATTTAAGGAAATCGTCTAAGGAGGCAACATGACATTCATCGACAAGCTGGGTAAGGAGTTCATCGTCACGGGCGAGGTAGAGCCCGAGGCCGCAGTATCAGACTCGTTCCTGAAGAAGGCGGCCAAGTTCAAGCCGTACACTAAAACCCTCAACGTCATAGACTCGCCTTTGGGCGAGCCGCACGTCTCATCGTTAGCGACGTCTGTCGTCCTTAAGCAGAACGGCTACGAGCCAATACTCCAGATGTGCGCTAGGGACCGGAACAGGACCGCGATAATCGACGACCTTCTGGGCGCAAAGCTGCTTGGGATAGAGAACGTGCTCGCCATAACCGGCGACTACCCGAAGGCGAGCAAGCCCGTTTACGAGTACGACTCTGTCAGGCTCCTTAAGCTCATAAAAGAGGAGATGCCAAAGAACTACAGGGGATTCAGGATGAACGTCGGCGCCGCCTACAACCCGATGGCCCAGCCCCCGGAGCCGGAGCAGATAAAGCTCGAGAAGAAGCTGAAGTACGCGGATTTCATACAAACCCAGATGGTCTTTGACTTCTCCCAGCTTGACAACAAGATCGCGAGGAAGAACAAGAAAAAAATAATAGTCGGCGTATTGCCTCTCCTACCGGGCATGGCAGAGCACTTCAACAAATTCATACCGGGCGTCTCGATACCGCCGGGCATAGCGAAGTCTGTAAAAACAAACGACGACGGGATACGCCTGGCCAACAGCATAGCTCGACAGGCCAAGGAGGAGGGTTTCGGCGGTGTGCACCTGATGATATTCAGGGTAGAGGACAGGATAGGGGAGATACTAAAAGGGGTGGTGTAAAATGGCCTTGCTGGATTTTTAAGCCCGCCTGATTAAACCGTCCCAAGCCCGCGTGCGTATTCCCTCGCCAGCATCAGCGCGTCGTTGTAGTCGAAGA
>JBFYKJ010000034.1:0-5078 GCA_041306005.1 Candidatus Altarchaeota archaeon
GGGGGGGAGAGAAGCATAAGCCTGTCAAGGACCATGGTCGGCGGGAAGGCCTACAACATAACGCTCAGGTCAAATGCCGTCCTCGTCAGCTGGGGCGGGGCCGACGCCGCGTCGCGATTCTCGACGGGGAGCATCAACGGGACCGAGATTAGGCTGGAGCCCGGCGAGATACTGATAAGGAACATCGACGGCGTGATATACTTGGAAAGGATATGGTAAACTGCGCAAAACTAAGATGATCGGGAATCTGACTGCATGCATGAAGGCGCGCGCACGGGCGGCGCACGCTTGCTCCAAACCCTGCGCAACACATGCCCAATGCGCCCGGCAGAAGGCCTGGCCGGGCGCCCGGAAGGGCCAGCTGAGCACCCTGGACCTCGTCGTCGCCATCATGCTGTTCGCGGGCATAATGATGATGTTCACCTGGGCCTGGGGGGAGACCCAGCGCTTCGTCTGGGACTCGGACGCCCTGGAACACTACAGGAACACCGCCCTGGACCTGACAGACATACTTCTCCACACGCAGGGCACGCCCGCCGATTGGGAAGCCTTGGGCAACGCCACGCAGCCGAAGGTGAGCTCCATAGGCCTTGTGTCCGAGATGAGCGTGCTCGACCGAAAGAAGCTGGAGGCGCTGGAAGCCTCGCCATATGATCACACCCGCGCCATACTGGGCCTGGAGCGCGAGGGCTACGCCATAGAAGTGCTTGACCGGCGGGGCCATACCGAGTATGCGATAGGCCCGGACAGGGATGCAATAGCATCGGTCGAACGGCTTGCAGTTTTGGACGGCCAGCCGGTCATATTCAGGCTAAGCCTGTTCAAGGAGCAAGTGGGCAGTATCCGGCTGCCCGTCCCGATAATAAACACCACGCGGGGGGCAAACGCAACATGAGCGCATTCGGGATAACGCTGGACGCCGTGCTGGCGGTCATGGTCGCGGGCCTTGTGGTAACGGCCTCTATGCAGCTGCTGTCAAGCCGCGAGTACCCCCGGGACGACTACCTGCTGCGGTACTCATACGACTTCCTGGCAGTCGCCGAGAAGACCGGCGCGCTCGGCGCGGCGGTGGGCGGGACCTATACGGGCGTGGAACGGCTTATGGGCATGCTGCAGCCGTCCGCATGCGGCAGCCTGGCGATATACAGGGGCAACGAATCGATATACTCAACGGAAAAACCCTGCGGGGAGTCAAATAGCGTGGTCTCTGCGACAAGGGTGGTGGTATCCGGCGGGCAAGCGCACCCCGCAGTCCTTAGGCTGTGGTACGGGAGGCAGGAGGCGGAAGAAGAATGACCCTAAAGTGCAAGGGGCGGATGGGCCAAAAGGGCTACATATTCACGGTCTCGACGTTCTTTTTGATGACGTCCATACTGCTCATTGCCATGTACGTCTCGTCCAAGGCCCACCAGCCGCCGTCGGCCGCGCCGAAGCTTGCCGCGCTCTACGACGACATCCGCGGGGACGTATACGGGATGCTGGGCGTGTCGATCCAGACCGGGGCAAAAAATAACCTCACGTTCGTCATCCTAAATGACACGCTGCCAAACCCCAGCTTGCCCGGCAGGCTTGCGCGTTACGAGAGGTATCTCGAGGACCAGTTCAGCAGCGATGTCGAAGAGCACATCGAGGGCAGGGAGGGCAGCCTTGCAGGCGCTGACGTCACCCTAAATTTCGAGGACGCCCAGCTGTTGTTGATGCCGTATGAATACCGCTACCAGTATGATACCGCATCAAAGAACACGCTCAGGCTCTACCCGGAAAACAACAATACGCACCTTCGCGGCCTTTTCCTCAACATAAGCGCCGGCGGAGGCGTCATCAGGTTCGCCTCCAATATCTCCCCCTCCAACACCACAGGGAGCGGCATGCCGGTAAGGGTGATAATCCGCGGGTCCAACGGCACATTGGACATGAACGCCAGCATCTCCCGCAACGGCACGTCCTACTGGACGCTCGTATCGGACCATGGTTTTGTCAATGTCACCGCCGGCCGGATATTCGCTGGAAGCAGGTACCGGGAGAGCGCTTTCCTGCTAGACAGGGATGCATTGCCCATCAATATAATCACTTTTGCGGCGTTCCGCGAGTCGTCGCTGTCAGTGGATTCCGGGTTTGTCGTCAGGCTTACCGACCTGTTGGGGCACCGCATTGCGCGAAAGGAGGGGACCATATTCACCGAGCTGATAGACTACACGAGGATAAGGGACACAATCTCGATGCCGGCGGCAAGGATAAACATCACCGAGCTGCCCCTCCACGTGGAGCCGGAAGATGCCCCCCCGCCGATAGAGGCCCCGGTCCTGCTCGGCTACTGCTACTGCGCAGCGCCGTGCTATTATTGGGAAATGTACTGGGAGGGCGACATGCCATGCGACCTGCGGCAGTGCCCGGACTGGTGCGCGCCGTCCATGATGTTGACTTATCTGTTGTGAGGATGGCTGGCAACTTACCCGGTGTGAGGATGGCTGGCAACTTACCCGGTGTGAGGATAACCGGGCCGCGGGGGCTTGGCGCCCCCGGTCATCCGCTGGGCGGCCCGCTTACACTTCGGGCGGCCAAAGCAAAACCCTTTATTAAGGCTCACCCATTATTTATGGCAGATAACAAACACGTCAACCTTGCAATATGGCGATCATAAAAACCGCTGCCGACGGCATACTGGACCTCCTGAAGAAAGAGAAGGACATGAAGCTGCCGCTGGACAAGCTGGCCGCGACATTGGGCGTTGAGACCCGCAAGATAGAGCGCTGGGCGGAGCTGATGCCCGACAACCTGCGCCTGGAGTACCCGACGAACATATTGTCCAAGCCCTCGGTCAAGCTGGTGTCCATCCCCAAAGAGCCCATGAAGGTGCGCGTGCCGGAGGGGACCCTGATGTCCTCATATTCGATATCCGCGGACAAGGTGTCTGCCGACGTCAGCATATTCAAGACCCATGACGAGCTCGTCCCGCTTTACCAGATAGTCATGCCGGAGCTCGGGCCCGGCACGGGCGCCGTGCTCAAGGGCCTTGCCGACCAATTGACGAAAAAGGTCCCGATAACGATAGACGATATCGCCGACCAGCGGAGGATGGCAAGCCTGAGGGATCTCTTTTCCGCGGAGGCTGCTGCGCTCGTAGAGGGCGAGTTCGGCGTCGACATAGGGATGAAGCCCCAGCTCAAGGACATCCTCTCGGGCATACTGCTCCACAATTGCTACGGGCTCGGCACACTCGAGCTGCTGATGAACGACGACCTGCTGGAGGAAATCTGCGTAAACAGCAGCAGCATGCCGCTTGGTGCCTACCACATAAAGCACGGATGGGTCAGGACGAACGTTTTCCTCCAGTCAGAGAAAGACATATACAACCTCGCGTCGCAGATAGCGAGGAAAGCCGGGACGAACATCACGAACCTTGAGCCCGTCATGGACGCGCACCTCCTAAGCGGCGATCGGGCGAACTCGACGCTGTTCCCGATATCCTCCTTTGGCAACACGATAACCGTCCGGAAGTTCGCAAGGATCCCCTGGACCATAGTCAACTTCCTCAAGCCGGAAGTCAATACCATCTCCCCGGACATAGCGGCCCTCTTGTGGCTGTGCATGCAGTACGAGCTCAACGTCCTTGTGACCGGCGGCACTGCTTCCGGGAAAACGAGCATGCTAAACGCCATATGCTCGCTCATACCGAGCAACCACAGGATAGTCTCCATCGAGTCGACAAGGGAGCTTAACCTGCCCGGCTACCTGCACTGGAATTGGATACCCACGGCAACGAGGAACCCGAACCCGGAGGGCAAGGGCCAGGTTACCATGCTCGACCTTATCACCAACTCATTGAGGATGAGGCCCGACAGGATAATCATGGGCGAAGTGAGGAGGAAGGAGGAAGCTGAAGTCCTGTTCGAGGCCATGCACACCGGCCACTCGGTGTATTCCACGGTCCACGCCGACACGGCGCAGCACCTTGTCAGGAGGATGACAAAGCCTCCCTTCGACCTGCCGGCCGAGGATTTGGAGGCCATGGACCTTGTCGTCGTCCAGTTCAGGGACCGGAGGCGCGGCTTTAGGAGGACGCTGGAGGTGGCCGAGATACTCCAAAGCACGTCCGAGGACAAGGTCACGCTGAACTACCTCTACCGCTGGGACGCGCACTCTGACGAGTTCGAGGCCGTGAACAAGAGCAGGAGGCTCTTTGAGAAGCTGAACCTCTACACGGGCATGACGAACGACGAGATAGAGAAAGACCTGAAGGAGAAGAAGGCGGTCCTGGAATGGATGGCCAAAAGCGACATAAGCGACATAGAGTCCGTTGGGTCCATTGTCAGCGAGTACTACAAGCACAAGGAAGAGCTAATGAAAAAGGTCGTGAAGAAGAAGTAGTGCGAGCTTCAGCGCGGTGAGGGCAGCGACTGAAAGCCGGTACACTGGGCCTTAGGAAATCACATTGCAACGCTCATAAGGGTGCGGGGGATTTGAGATGAGAATACCTTTGATGCCGTTCTCGATCGGCGCGGCCAAAAGACTGGGCCACAGGTTCAGGGGCATCGGCAGGCTCCTTGGCCCGCTGTCCCCGGGGCTCGAATCAGAGATCATAAGCGCGGACCTGGACATACACGCGGATGAATACAGGTTTGCCTCGTTCTTCACGGCCTCCGTCTACGGAGTGCTTTTCCTGCTGCTCATCTCCGCCGGCCTGTACCCCATTACCCAGGACATGAGAGGCTCCGTCTTCACGGGTTTCGTGGCCGGCCTCCTGCTCTTCTTTGTGATACTGGCGGTCCTGCTCAAGTACCCGAAGATAATCTCGGGGAAAGAGGCCGAGGACATCGACAAGGACCTCGTGTATGCGCTTAAGGAGATACTCCTTTCGGTCAGCTCCGGGATGTCGATGTTCAACTCGCTCTCCCTGGTGGCCCGGGGGCCTTACGGCAAGGTGTCAAAAAACCTCCGCCGGGTAGTCGACCGGGTCAACACGGGAGTATCGCTGGAAGACGCGATGGAAGAGCTTGCCATATCCAGCCCCTCGGAGCACTTCCAGAACGCCCTGTGGCAGATAGTCAACACCAGCAAGTCCGGCGCGGACGTCAGCG
>JBFYKJ010000035.1:0-11094 GCA_041306005.1 Candidatus Altarchaeota archaeon
AACGAGGCATACATGAACACCGGGAACCAGAGGTCCGGGTCGACGCCTTACGGGGCGAACACCACGACCGAACCCGCCGGGAAAACGGCAGCCGGCAAGATGGAGCTCAAGAAGGACATAATGAAGATCTGCGTCGCGCACAATATCCCGTATGCGGCCCAAGCCTCAGCCGGCAACTGGCTCGACCTTGCTAACAAAGCCGAGAAGGCCTTCAAGATAGAGGGGCCTAAATTCCTGCTCGTCTTCTCGCCCTGCACGACGCTCTGGGGCTTTAAGAGCCAGAATGCGACGGACATCGCGAAGATGCTGATAGAGACCTGCGCCTGGCCGCTGTACGAAGTCGAGAACGGCGTTTACAAATTAAACTACAAGCCGGCGGCGAAGAAGCCGATGGTCGATTACCTTAAGACCCAGGACAGGTTCAAGCACCTGTTCGCGCCCGGGAATGAGGCATTCCTTGCGAATGTGCAGCAGCAGGTCGACAAGAAGTGGGATGAGCTGCTGAAGCTGTGCGGGGAACAGTAATCGGTCTAGGGTTTTCAGTTCTGAGTTTTGGGTCCGGGGTTTTCTGGGTTTTACACTACAACCTATTGGGTTTTACACTACAGGTGTTTATTTCTTCCCCCTCTTCTCGAACATCTCGCACGCCCCGCAGCCCAGTTGCCGTTGCTTGCAGTACTTGCAGGCGAAGGCGCCGTGGATGGCCGCGTTGCCTATGAAGTAGAACGGCACCAGTACTGCCAGCACTATAAGCAGCGCCCAGTCGAATCTTGTCAGCAGCTGCACGACGCCTCCGACAATCGGCATGAACGCCACTATGAACGACGGGACGAACATCATCCAAGTGACCTTCTTTGAGAACACTTCGGGGCGCGTTCCCTTCTTCATGAATTTGGCGCAGAGCCAGCCCTTGCCGCAAAAGCAGGTCTTGCCGTAGTAATGGCAGTTCACGCAGCCCTCCCTTAGAACAGAGAGCTCCATGAGGAAGCAGTACAGGAGGTATAGCACGCATACAAGCTGGCCGAAGCCTAGCATTATATACGCGCCCATGGCATAACAAGCTAGGTTGAATGCGTTGCCCAAGAACACGTACTTGGCTGGATAACTCTCAAACCTCTTTTCGGGTTCCACGGGAATTTAAGACGCGGGCGTTAAAAACGTTTGCCGCCTCACGGCAGCTTTATCCCGGTCAAAAGGTTGATGTAATAGTCAAGCCTTTTTATCTCGCTCTCGAGAATGTCTATGGACCTCACCACGCGCTCCCGCTCTTCCTTTCCAAGCTCCCCAAGCCGGTTCCGGGTCTCGCCAAACTCCTCCAGCGAGCCTGAGAGCACCTTCTTGACCCGGGTCACTATGGCCTTCTTCAGTATGTCCAGCAGGCTGCCGTTCAGCTCGACGTATAGCTTCCTGTCGCCGGCCTTCTTCACCTTCCTGACGACCTCCATTATCTCGAGGAAGTCGAGGCTGAGGGATATCATAGATGGCGAATAGCCCGTCTCGCGGGCGAGCTCGTTCAAGGACACGGATTCGCCCTTTATCAGGAGGACCGCGATTATCTGGCCGTGGAGCGGGGAGTAGCCTATCGTCTCCGCGACCTTCGCGAAGTTGTCCATGATGTCTTTTTGGACCGACTTCTCGGTTATCGGGGACTTTTCCCGGGTTTCTTTCGCCATTGCTGTTGCGTTTGCGGCAGAGAATTAAACGCATATTTAACAATCCAAGCGATTTAAAGGGTGATGTCAAGCCCAAAGTCTCTGCCTGCTGGCGGTCGACTTTGAGCTTGACAGTAGATTTTCCACCGAACCACCAACCAGACAGGCCCGTGGAAAATCCTGATTTTTATTCTTTGAACAATAAAGTCAGCTCTGAATACAAGGGCAACTAGCGAGGCGCACCCCTCCCGTACGAGGTCACCGCGCAAGACCGATTAAGTATTCGGCATAGGCTTTGCCATGAGGGGCATCGCCACAGGGGTAAGGATGGAAACGGCGGCTTACGCTTGCGGTTTTTGTGAAGGCTTGTTCTGCATTTCCCCTGAGCCCAAGATATGCGTTCAAAACACATGCGCTAACACCTTTTACTTCAATATGGGGCTTCCGTCCGGGTTCAAGCCGCACCCGAGGAAACCTCCGCTGGGCCCCGGCTTTGCATAAGCCGCCCTCATCCTGAAAAATGCTAGGCATTCTGCTCTATCTTGGGATTTTGCTGTTTTTGGCCGGCTCTGCGGTAGCCGTCGCAGGCGGAAAGGCGGCGCGAAGGGCCTCGATTAGCATGTTCATCGCCGGCTCCTCCTGCTTTGTTGCACTATCTGTTTCAGTCGCGGCATCGGGCGGGACTTTCACACCGCCATCCTACGATCTCGCTCCCGGGCTCTCGCTGGCAATGTCAATCGACTGGCTGTCCGCGCTCTTCATGGCTCTTGTCGCGGTGGTGTCGATAACCGCATTAGTCTATTCATTTGAGTATATCGAGGCGCACGAGGGCGGCAGGAGAAAGGACTTTTTGTGCGCGCTGACGGGCGCATTCATCCTCTCGATGCTGATGGTGCCGGCGTCGGCAAGCCTGTTCGCGTTCCTCTTCTTCTGGGAGCTGATGTCGCTCTCCTCGTTCCTCCTTGTCATGTTTGAGAGGGAGAAGGGCGAGACATCGAGGGCCGGGCTGTTTTACTTCGCGATGACGCAGCTTAGCACCGTATTCCTCTTTTTAGGGTTCCTGGCGCTTGGGCAGGCAACCGGTTCGTCTGCGATAATGCCCGGCACGGGCGCGCTCCTCGACCCTGCCGCGGCATCCGGCATCTTCACGGCCCTTTTCATCGGATTCGGGATAAAAGCCGGCGTCATACCCTTCCACAAGTGGCTGCCATATGCCCATTCAGCCAGCCCGTCGAACATCTCCGCCCTGATGTCAGGGGTGATGATAAAGATAGCGATATATGGCATGGTGAGGTTCTTCCTCTATGTCCTCTCGCCGCAGCTCTCATGGGGCCTTGCGATACTCGCCGCAGGCTCGGTCTCCGCGCTCCTCGGCGTCATATATGCCCTAAAAGAGCACGACATAAAGAGGCTCCTTGCCTACCACAGCATAGAGAACATAGGGATAATATTGATAAGTATTGGGCTCTCGGTCATCTTTGCGGCCTACGCGATGCCAGAAGTCGCAACGATCGCCCTCGCGGGCGCGCTCTTCCACACGGTCAACCACGCGCTCTTCAAGAGCCTGCTCTTCATGGCCGCGGGGTCCGTCATAAATGCGACGCATACCAGGAACATGGAGGAGATGGGGGGGCTCATCAAGAGGATGCCGCGGACTGCAGCCCTGTTCTTGATAGGCGCGGTCGCCATATCGGCACTGCCGCCGCTGAACGGCTTTGTCAGCGAGCTGATGATATTCTCGGCCTTCATGCAGGCGCACCTCCTGCAAGACCTGCCGATGACCATGGCGCTTGTCGCGTCCATGGCCGCTCTCGCCCTCACAAGCGCGCTTGCCGCGGCCTGCTTTGTCAAGGCATTCGGAATAACCTTCCTCGGGCTGCCAAGGTCTGAAAAAGCCAAGGGGGCAAAAGAGGCCGGGCTTTCCATGGTTGCGGGGCCTGCCATCGCGGCCGCGCTGTGCATATCCCTCGGCATCTTCTCATACCAGATATTCAGCCTCCTTGGCATGGATGCGCTGAAGGCGGGCATCCCGGACATGCTCCCGATAGGTGTTGTCCTACTGTTCACATGCGGACTAACCTGGGCGGCGATGAAGCTGTCATCAAACGGCGCGTGCAGGACTTATGGAACCTGGGACTGCGGATCGCGGCTCAATGAGAGGACGCAATACACCGCCTCCGGGTTCTCCCAGCCGATAACAAGGATATTCCAGCCTATTTACAGATCACGGGTCGTCAGGGAGGTCACGTTCTTTGACAAATACGGCAGCATAGTCAAGGGCGGGCACGGCGAGATCAGGCTTATGAGGTTCTTTGAGGAGGTTTTGTACATCCCTGTCGCGCGGGCCGTTGACCGAATAGCCTACAGGGTCGCGCGCCTGCAGAACGGCGACATAGACGCTTATCTGGCCTACGCGTTCCTTGCGGTGCTGGCGGTATTGGTGTTTATCGGGGGGGCGACGATATGAGCAACCGGGGAATTATTTGGATATGGGAAGTTAACGCTTGGAGGGCATCGATATGAACGCCTCATTCCTCATCTACGGATTCGTGAACACGCTCTTCATAATGGCAGTGTCCCCGCTCTTCATGTCGCTCATAAAGAAAGTGAAGGCGTATGCCCAGGGCAGGCGCGGGCCGCCGCTCCTGCAGGGATATTACAACCTTTTCAAGCTCCTTAAGAAGGAAAGGGTCTATTCTGAGACGTCCTCGCAGATAACGAGGATAACTCCCTACATCAGCCTGGCGTCGATGGTGGCAGCTTCGCTGTTCGTGCCCGTCATCTTCATCCCGGAAGCATATGCGGGGATAGGCAATGTCATACTCTTCTTATACCTGCTCGCACTGGGCAGGTTCTTCACAGCCCTTGCGGGCCTTGACGCAGGAAGCACGTTCGGCGGGATGGGGAGCTCAAGGGAGATGAGCCTCTCCGCGGTCGTGGAGCCGATGACAATAATCGCGTTTGCATCACTGGCCTTCGCGCTCGGGACCGCAAACCTGCACGAGATGGCGGCACAGGTACTGGGCCAGGGAATAGAGCCCGCCCTCCTGCTGGCCGCGATACCCCTTTTCATAGCGCTCATAGCCGAGACGGCGAGGATACCCGTGGACAACCCGGAGACGCATTTGGAGCTCACAATGGTGCACGAGGCGATGATACTGGAATACTCCGGCAGGGACCTTGCGATGATGGAATTAGCCCACGCTATAAAGCAGACGCTCCTCTTGGCAGTGCTGATAAACCTGCTTTTCCCGTGGGGGCTTGCAACCGGGGTATCAGTAGCCATATTGCCCGCGATGCTGCTCTTTGTGGCCAAAGCCGGGCTCCTGTCGGCAGGGATCGGCGCTTTCGAATCCTCGATAGCCAAGATGCGGCTCTTTAACCTGCCGAACCTGTTCGCAGTGGGCTTCTTCTTCGCGGTTCTGACCGTGCTTTTGACGCTATTCATAGGGGCCTAGATTGCGTGTTCGGAACAAATCAGAAAATGACGGGTATAACCGAGATGTCCGGGACGGCCGAAGGGCTTGTGGGGGCGCTCCTGGTGCTGGTGCTTGTCACCGGCGCCTTGATAGTGACCAGGAAGAACCTGTTCTCCCTGCTCTCGGCATACCGCCTGCAGTCGCTGCTCCTTGCGGGCGCGGCGCTATCGCTTTACGCGTTCGGCGGCGGGGTGACTCTGCTTTACCTTGCCCTCCTCACCATAGCTACAAAAGTCCTCTTCATACCCTATTTCATAGGGCGCCTGCAGGCCGGGACAAACGTGCCGCGCGACATGACGTTCCACTACCTGACGCCGATAAGGGCGATACTTGCGACGCTCGTGCTGATGTTCCTCGTCCACTTCTCGCTGTCAAGGGCGCTCGGGTGGTTCTCGGACGGCCGGCTGGCATACATGGGCGCTCTCCTGGGCATTTCGCTCGTCCTTGAGGGCATGCTCGTGACCTTCACGAGGAAGAGGACCATGACGAAGATAATCGGCTACCTCACGATGGAAAACGGCGTCCTCCTCTTCAGCCTGTTCGTGGCCGACATACCCCTCATAATAGAGGTCCTGGCGGTGATAGACCTGATGATGATAGTCCTCCTCGCGTCGCTGCTCGCACTGGGCATGGACGCTGGCGTCGAGGGGTTCCAGGAGAGCCTGCAGAGGTTCAGGAGAGGCAATAGGGGCATGCCGGAGGAAGACGAAGAAACGGAGGTGGAAGAATAGAATGGTGATGTTTGAGTTCACGGTGGTCGGGCTTGCCGCAGCGGCGATAGTCCTCACAGTCAGGTCCCACAGGGTTATGACCCTTGCCACGCTTGCCCACGCCCTGTCCTATTTCGCCTTCGCGGCGCTCGCGCTGTCATCGCCGATGCCGGCGCACGAGATGGGCGGGGGGTTCTTGATAGACCACTTAGCCATCTTTGAAATGCTGATAACCGCGTCTATATTCGCCCTCGTGGCGATCTATTCCAGCGGCTATGCCGAAAGCCTGATAGCGACAAAGCTGCTTTACAGGAAGAACCTGAACCTGTTCTACGCGGCGATGAACATGCTGCTGTTAATAATAATGCTGTGCTTCTGCGCAAACGACGTTGCGCTGTTCTGGGTCCTGGCCGAGCTCAGCACGTTCTTTGCGGCCTTCCTGATAGCGATACTCAACTCCCAGAAGAACATATACGCGTCGCTGAAGTACATCTTCGTGACCTCTGCGGCCATGCTCTTCTCGTTCCTCGGGCTGATAATGCTCTTCGGGATAGCGGAGGGGGCGCTTGACAGCGGGACGCTCGAATGGGACGCGCTAGTCGGCAGTGCCGGGAGCCTGCCGCCCGAACCGCTGTTCGCGGCATTCGCGCTCATGTTCATCGGGTTTGCGGCCAAGGCCGGAATCGCGCCGTTCCATACGGTGCTGCCGTCAGCCCACTCGAAGGCGCCGTCAGCAGTCAGCGCGATACTGTCGGGCGTGATACCGAATATCGGCATTTACGGCATCCTAAGGTCGTTCGCCATCGTGAAGCCCACTGCGGCAGGGGGGGCGGCGTCGAACCTGATGATAATCTTCGGCCTCCTAAGCCTTGCCATAGCCGCGTTCAGCATGCTAAAGCGGAAAGGTTTAAAGAAGCTCCTCGCATTCTCAACTACCGAGAACGCGGGCCTTGTGCTCATTGGCATAGGCGTCGGGACTGCGCCCGCAGTCTTTTGGGCACTGTGCCACTGCCTTGCGCACTCGCTTACAAAGGCCATGCTGTTCTTCTCTGCAGGGATAATCAACAGGCAGTACATGAGTGATAAGCTGGGGGATATCAAGGATGCGCTCAAGCTGCAGCCCGTGGCCTGCGCCGGGCTCATACTGGGCGCCGCCGCCATCGTCGGCATGCCGCCCGCGATCGTCTTTGTTACCGAGTTCTCGCTGCTTTCGCAGATGGCCGGCCACTCGGCCGGGCTCCTGGCCGCAGTCTGCTTGCTGCTGTTTATAGCTTCGGTCGCATTCGCGCTGTTCCTCTCGGGCATGTTCTCGAACGTGGGCGGTACGGTCAAGAAGTATAAGACGCCAAAGAGGATGTCAGCCCCCGTCATAATACTGCTCATCGCGATATTCGCGCTCGGCACGGTTTCCTTCCCGCAGGTTTATGACCTGGTTGGGAAGGCCGTAGCAGGGCTCGGGTTTGCGCCATAATGATCGATGGGCAGAGAATCAAAGGCTTAACACGAACATGGACGGCATCATAGGCGAACTTGTGCGCGCAGGCGTGGAGGAGAAGTCAGTGAGGGAAAAGCATGGCGAGGCTTATGCACCCTGCACTGCGGGCAGCCTGGGCGAGACCTTAAAGTCGCTCTCATCCGCGGGCTTTGAGCTAGTCAACTTGTTCTGCGCCGAGGGCTTCGACGGGAAGAAGGGGTTCACTATATTCTATGCGCTCGCAAAGCGCGGGAAACCCGGGATGGCCATGCTTGTAGTCCCTCTCGCCGGCAGCGAGGCCGCTTCCGTCGCGCACCTGTTCCCTTCGGCCTCGTGGTATGAGCGGGAAGTCTCAGACGGGTTTGGCATAAGGTTCAGCGAGTCTTTTGACGCAAGAAGGCTGTTCCTGCACGAGTGCTATCCGGAGGGCTTCCATCCGCTGCTGAAATCATTCAAGAACGGGCCCGTGCCCAAAGGCGGTGATAAAGCCGCTGACTGCACGCCCGAATACAGGTTCAGGACTATAGACGGCGAAGGGGTCTACGAGATCCCCGTCGGCCCTGTCCACGCCGGGATAATCGAGCCCGGCCACTTCAGGTTCAGCGCCATAGGCGAGACTATATACAACCTCGAGGTGCGCATGTTCTACAAGCACCGCGGGGTCGAGAAGCTGGCGGAGGGGAAGACTCCGGAGGAGTGCGTGAAGATAGCAGAGGCGATAAGCGGGGATGAGAGCGTCGCAAACAGCGTCGCCTTCTGCGGGGCCGTGGAGAAGATCTCGGGGATAGAGGTGCCGCAGAGGGCAGTCCTCCTAAGGACGGCGATGCTTGAGCTAGAGAGGATATACTCCCACCTGTCGGATATGGCCGGCATGGTCGTCGACGTCGCATTCACGGCCGGGGCCTCCCCGTTCTTCGAGCTTAGGGAGGAAATCTTCAGGAAGAACTCCGAGCTCACCGGCTCCAGGTTCATGAAGGGCGCAGTCTGCGTGGGGGGCTTGAGGAAAGACCTTGAAGGGAACGCCCTGGCTGCGCTCCCGGATTTTCTTGACTCGCTCTCAAAGAGGTTCTCAAAGGCCTACGGGGCGATAAAGTCCGAGCCGTCGGTGATTGACAGGTTCGAGACTACGGGTGTGATCGACAAGGGGCTCATCTGGCCGCTGCACATAACCGGGCCGGCGGCAAGGGCCTCCGGCGGGCGGGGGGACGTGCGGGCCGACCAGCCATATTGCGCTTACGGGCAGGTGTCGCCCGATGTCAAAACAGCTGAAGCGGGGGACGTCCTTGCAAGGTTCGAGGTCAAGGCCGCCGAGCTGAGGGAGTCCATATGCATAATAAAGAGCGCCCTGAAGGGTTTGCCGGAGGGGGGAGTGAAAGCTGATGCCAAGATCCTGGACGGCTGGGCGGGCTTTCGGATAGAAGCGCCGAGAGGGGAAAACTTCCACTGGGTGTGGATAAACAAAGGGCGCATCGAGCGCTACAAAGCAAGGACCGCATCCTTCTGCAACTGGCAGGCCATACAGCACGCGGTTATAGGGAACATAATCCCCGACTTCCCGCTCATCAACAAGAGCCTTAACCTTTCATATGCGGGCACTGACCTGTGACAAAAATGATGCCGTTACGAATATTCGGGAAAAAACCCGCCGAGGAATTCAAGCTTAGGGGTGGGGAGTTCGAAAAGCTGGGGCTGAAGCTAAAGAGCGAGATAGACGCCATCTTCGGGCGAAGCCTGGCCATAAGGGAGCTCGACTCGGGCAGCGACAACTCGACAGAGATAGAGATGGTGAACCTGACAACGCCCCACTACGACGTCGAGCGGTTCGGGGTCAGCTTTGTCGCGTCGCCCCGCCATGCGGACGTGATAGCGATAACGGGGGCTGTGACCAAGAACATGGAGGAAGCCGTAAGGAAGACGTATGAGGCGACTCCCGGCCCAAAATTCGTCATTGCAGTGGGCGACGATGCCTGTGGCGGGGGGGTGTTTCAAGGCAGCTATGCGGTCCTCGGGGGGGCGGATAAGGTGATCCCCGTGGATGTGAAAATACCCGGAAACCCGCCGGCGCCGAGGGAGATACTCATCGGGCTTTTGGCGCTGATGAAGCGAATAAGGGAGAAAAAATAGCGGTCGGCATGAGAAAGGCTGCTTTGGCGGCAGTAGATTTCCTTAAACCCGCAAAAAACCTAAAATCAGCATTTTAATACTCATACCGTTAAATTTACAACTTTTAATAAACATTAAAAGTTCGGGGGTCCAATACTATCCCCGTTCTTAAACCTTCCTTAAAATGGAAACCACCGACTACGGAGGCGCGCTGCCGCACAAGACGACGTCCCTCTGCCCCGAGTGCACCCGGCTCATAGACGCGACGGTATACGGCGAAGACGGCATAGTCTGGATGAAGAAGACCTGCCCGGAGCACGGGGAGTTCAAGGAGAAGTACTGGGAGAACATAGAGATGTACGAGCGCGAGAGGAAGCACGCCACAAAGGGCGTTGAGACCCAAAAGCCGAACGTGGACTACGACGGCTCGAACTGCCCCTTCGATTGCGGCCTGTGCGCCCGCCATAAGAGCCATACCGCGCTTGCCAACATCGTCGCCACGAACCGCTGCGATTTGGCATGCTGGTACTGCTTCTTCTACGCCAAGGAGGGCCAGCCTATTTACGAGCCCACGCTCGACCAGATAAGGGAGATGGCAAAGAACCTGCGCGCAGAGAAGCCGGTCCCATGCAACGCGGTGCAGATAACGGGCGGCGAGCCGACGCTGCGGGATGACCTGGTGGACATGGTCAGGATTCTCAAGGAAGAGGATGTGGACCACGTGCAGGTCAATACGGACGGGATAAACCTGGCCCTTAAGCCCGAACTAGCGGGCCAGCTGCGCAGGGCCGGGACGAACACCATCTATATGAGCTTTGACGGGGTCACGCCGAAGACGAATCCAAAAAACCACTGGGAAGCGCCATATGCCCTGGAGAATTGCAGGAAGGTCGGCATGGGCGTCATACTCGTCCCGACGGTCATCAAGGGCGTAAACGACCACGAGGTCGGGGCGATAATCAACTTCGCGCTGAACCACAACGACATAGTCAGGGGCGTGAACTTCCAGCCCGTGTCCCTCGTCGGCAGGATGCCGCAGCAGCTCAGGGAGCAGCAGAGGATAACCATACCCAGGGTCATAGAGGAGATTGAAAAGCAGACCAACGGCGCCATAAGCACGGAAGACTTTTTCTCCGTGCCTTCGGTGAGCCCGATAACCGAATTTGTCGAGGGCCTGGTAGGTAAGGATAAGTACAAGCTCAGCGCGCACTTCGGCTGCGGGATGGCGACGTATGCCATACGGGGCGATGACAACAAGATAACCCCGATAACCCGTTTTGTCGACGTGGACGGTCTCATGGGCTATCTCAGGGAAAAGGCCGACAAGCTCAAGGGCGGCTCGAACAAGTACTGGACCGGCCTGAAGGTCCTCACGAAGATCGGCAGTTTCGTTGACAAGAAGAAGCAGCCGAAGGGCTTTAACATAACGAGGATGCTCGTGTCTTCGCTAGTGAAGCACAACTACAGGTCGCTCGCCAAGCTGCACCACCAGTCGCTTTTCATAGGCATGATGCACTTCCAGGACTTGTACAACTACGACGTTGAGAGGGTCGAGCGCTGCTGCATCCACTACGCGATGCCGGACGGCAGAATAATACCGTTCTGCGCGTTCAACGTGATCCCCGAAGTATATCGCGACAAGGTCCAAGCCCACTATGCCATCTCGGCAGAAGAGT
>JBFYKJ010000036.1:0-5520 GCA_041306005.1 Candidatus Altarchaeota archaeon
TACCGCGACAAGGTCCAGAACCAATACGCTATCTCGGCCGAGGAGTGGGAGAAGAGGAATGGGATGAAGCTCGCCGACTGCAAGTACAAGAGGGACGCGGCGGCCCTGGAAGCCGGCGAGGTCTACAAGAAGGCCTACGAGGTCAGGGACTACTTCAAAACCGGGTAATGCCCAGGCGCCCGGCTCGCACTAAACAGCCTTAAACATCGCGCAAAAACCTTCAAAAGGCTAAGGTTTTAGTATATCCTCCCGCTAGAATAGCAGCCCAAAACCCAAAATGACAAACGAAGCTAGAGCCCCGTATGCAAAGGTAGTGAAATCCGAGTTTGACGTGAAAGGCCTCGAGTCCACAAAGCAGGCCGCACAGCTGCAGTACCAGCTTATGCTCATGCCGCCCGTCCTGCGCGCGCACATAGACTACCCAAACAGGAACATGGAGCTAGTTTACGCAGACCCGACGATCGTAGAAGGCGTGCTGAACATGATAAAGCCCGCCAAGACCACCCTGAAGTCCAGGGAAGTGCTTGAATACGCCAAGCTTGTCAGCGAAGGGCGGTCGCACAGCGCGTGAGGATAGGGTTCAGGTAATTCTATTTAGGCTAGCTTTTGCCGGGCTAGCTTTTGCCTCGGTTTGAGCATAAATTGATTTCTAAGAAGTATCGGACAACACAACCGGGCTCTAGTACAAAAAACAAAATAAAAAAACAAAAGGCGGTAGGCCTTGCGGCCTACCATGCGCCTGCACGGGGCCGGGTGGCCCCGCGCCCAGCTGCAACGCTTACGAAGCCTCCGCAAGCGCGGCGTCTATGGCCTGCTTGAAAGCGTCGTACGGCTGCGCACCGACTATCTTCTTCCCGTTTATGAAGAACGCCGGTGTGCCGGAGACGCCCGCCTCGCGGCCGTCGGCCATGTCCTGCGTTATCTTGGGCACATACTTGTTCGTGTCAACGCAGGTGCCAAACTTGGTTGCGTCAAGGCCGAGCGTTGCCGCCAGGGCCTTCATCGCAGTCGCGTTGGCGCCAACGCCGCCCGCAATATATGCGTCGTGGAACTCCCAGAACTTGCCCTGCTCGTCAGCGCAGTATGCCGCATTGTGCAAAAGCTGCGCAGAAGCGCCGTGTATTAGGAACGCCCTGTAGACTATCTTCAGCTTGCCTGTGTTGACATATTCGGTCACCAGCTGCGGCTTTGTCTGCGTCTCGAACCTCGTGCAGTACGGGCACAGGAACTCCGAGAACATGACCATCGTCACTGGCGCATCAGCCTGGCCGACAGCCGGTGCGGTGCCTATGAGCTTTGTCATGTCGATGACTGGCTCGGGCTCCGGCTCGGGCTCGGGCTCGGGCTCCGGCTTATCGCCCGCGAGCGCCTTGTCCACCAGCGGCTGGAAGTTGCTGAACGGCTGGGCGCCCACGACCTTGAACCCGTCGGCACCGCCTATGAAGAACGTCGGCGTGCCTGTGACGCCAAGCTGCCTGCCCAATGCAGTGTCTGCGTTGACCACGGCGGTCTTCTCGCCGTTGTCCAGGCATGCGTTGAACTTGGTTGCGTCAAGGCCGAGCTCCGTGGCGTAAGCCTTCAGGTTGTCGACCGCAAGGGCTCCCTGGTTGGAGAACATCTTGTCGTGCATCTCCCAGAACTTGCCCTGGTCCCTGGCGCACTCGGCGGCCTCGGAGGCCTTCTGGGCGTTCGCCCCGTGGACTATGTAGTGCTTGAACTGGATGTCCACCTTGTCGCCGTAAACCTCTTTGATCTTGGGCATCGGAGCTTCCCAGCCCGGGCTTCCGGACGCTAGCTTGTCCATTACCGCCTGGTTCTTGCCAGCGGCTGCGCCGCAGTACGGGCAGAGGAACTCGCTGAACTCGTATATCACAAGCTTTGGGGCGGCCGTGCCGTTCACAGGCGCAAGCGGGGTGTCGTTAACAACGGTGCCGGCCGCGACAACAGCGCAGGTCGGCGAGCGCATTGCAAAGGCGAAGGTCATCATAGCCAGCAGTATCGCAAGGACGATGAGCCCTACGAAAACAGGGTCCTGTACATACCTGGAATATGCCCTGTGCGTCTTCTTAGCGGTCCCCTTCTCAGAGGCCTCGCCCCCCTTGGCGGGGGCCTCGTTCTCGGTGTTTTTTGCCATTTTTGAATTTAAAGCTTTTTTAAGCACAATATTTTGCACTTAGCCCTTTAAAAATGTTACTACCATATAGTGGTAAATTAGGCTCAGGGGCTAACCAGCTTCTCGCAGGGCTCCTTCTTGCCCGCGCAGTAGTACTGCAGCTCTATGCTGCCGCCAAAGGCGGCGGCCATCTCGTCCAGTATCCTCCGCTGGTTCTCGCAGTCCGCGCAGTCCGGCGGGTAGAACGCCTGCAGCAGGACCTTGCCTTCGGGCTTGCATGACGGGATGCCCGTCTCGAACATGGTGAGCGCATAGTCCGCGGGCATTGTGGCGTTTATCTTGCCATCCGCCCCCTTCACCACGCCCAGCTGCTCGCATAGCTCCTTCGGCTCGGCATCGTTGAATATGCACGCCATCTTAGCGAATGCGTACCTCTCGGTGCCCTTCTGGAAGGTGCCGTTCAGCTCGCCGGTGGCCTTGGTGCCGGAGCTTACGAACTTGCAGTTCCAGACGACCGACGGCGCGACCGTCAGGTGGTATGCGTCGATGAGCATCGGGTCGTAAAGGTCGAACTTGAGCGCGCTGGCGTTCTTGAGCTCGTAGCTGAAGCGCAGCTTGAAGCGCGCGACGCGGTCCGCGTACAGCAGTATGCCCTTACCCATGTCGTCCGCTGGCACGGTGAGGTTGTCGACCACTATGCCCCTTGTAAAGCTGCTCTTATAGAAGTAGCCGTTTATCGAGGTCTTTATGTACCCGTCGCCTATCTCGAACTCATACGGGTAGTCCACCCCGTTGCAGGTCATGACCTGCGGCATCGTGACGACGGTCCGTATGCCCGGCGTCCCGTTGTAAAGGCCTACCAGGTTTGGGACTGCGTCCTGCTCGTTGAAGATCCTGGCGCACTCCTGGAACTGGTTGAGCCCCTTGTTGTCGGCTATGAACTGGCCGAGGGTCGTCATGTTGCCGTTGAATCCCACATGCGTTAGCGTGAGGTCCTTGTCCATCAATACGTCAAACGCAAGGTAGTCAGCTGAGCCGTTTATCGGGAAGCTTACCAAGTAGCTGGTAGAGTTCTTTGTCACGACGCCTGCAGAGCGCTGTATCGTCAAATCGTTAGCGGCCTCGGCGACGTACATTGCCTGGCGGGAGGACTCGAGGGCGGAAGCGACCGCCATGGCGTCGCCCTTTGTCGGGTCTTCCTTCTTGCCCGAAGAGAGAGCCACTGCGGCTATTATGACCGCCGCTGCGATCGCTATTGCTATTAATAGATATAAGGTCTTATTCGGGCTTTTTGCCTCGCCCTTCGGCTTCTCGCCCCCGCTCTTGCCGGACTTCTTTGGCTTGGATTCTGCTTCCATCTTATTTGACTCTGAAACTTCGCTTGCCCCTTCGTTCTTCTCTTCGGCCATCGAGGTCTAATTTGTGAATAATAGTATAAATACCTTAGGTTGCAATATCCAACGAAATCGTTTATATACTTTGCGCCGTTCTGGCGGCGGCCGTCACCCGAGCTCCTTCCTCAGCAACTCAGAGACGCTCCGGGCATCGGCGCGCCCCTGCATCTTTTTCATGACCTGCCCCATGAGGAAATTGACGGCCTCCGTCTTCCCAGACCTGAAGTCCGAAACGGGCCCGGGGTTCTCGGCTATTGCCTCCCTGGCGGCCTTAAGGAGAGCGCCCTCATCCTTTACTGCGCCCAGTTTTTCCTTCTCCACGACCGACTTGACCGATTCGCCGGAATCGATGACGCGCTCAAGGAGCTTCTTTGCCACCGTGTCAGTGATGGCCTTTGACTTAAGGAGTGAAAGAAGCTCAAGGAAGTTCTCGAGGGTGAGCTTTGTCCCGGACAGGGGTTTGCCCCGGTAATTCAGCTGGGCGAGGACCCCCTCGCAGACCCAGAGGGCGCAGAGCTGCGGGTCGGCCTTTGCGGCGGCGGCCTCGAAGAACCGGGCTACGTCTTTGTCATTAGTGAGGACCTTCGCGTATTTCTCGGAGATCTTATACTTAGTCTTGAAACGTGCCCTCATCTCCTGCGGGGTCTCGGGCTTGGCCTTCTCAAGGCTCTTGACAAACGCCTTGTCAAGCTCGAAGGGCGGGAGGTCCGGGTCCGGGATGTAGCGGTAGTCCTCAGCCGACTCCTTCTTTCGCATCAGATAAGTCTCTTCCTTCTCGTCGTCCCAGCCGCGGGTCTCCTGTTCTATGGTGTGGCCGCTTTTTACCATCGCCTCCTGGCGTGCTACCTCGTGCTCTATCGCGCGGTGTATGCTACGGATGGAGTTGACGTTCTTGACCTCGCACCGGTTGCCGCCGTTGATGGAGACGTTCACGTCGGCGCGCATTATCCCGTCGCCGCCGAGGATGAGGTCTGAATACTCAAGGAGCCTAGACAGCTCCTTCATAAATGAGCGGGCCTGCTCGGCAGAAGTCATGTCCGGGGCTGATACTATCTCTATTAAGGGAACGCCGCTCCGGTTGTAATCGACCTGCCCCTTAGTTAAATTATATTGGCCCGGGTCCTCCTCCAGGTGGACCTCCCATATCCCGATCGGCGCGAAGCTGCCGTCCTCGAAGGTAAATTTCCCGTTTTCCCCTATTGGCTCGGACGTGATCTGATAGCCCTTCGGCAAATCGGGGTAGTTATAGTGCTTTCTTTTCAGGAAGATCTTTTTTTCGGGGACCTTGCAGCTAAGGAGATGGGCTATCGTGATGACGGATTCAAGCGCCCTTGCATTGACCGGGCGCGGCTTTATGCCGGGCATCCCGGTGCAGATCTCACAGACAAGGCTGTTCGGCTCCTCCGCCTCGTGGTAAGTGGTCAAACAGTCGCAGAAGAGCTTCTTCTCAGTCTTCAGCGGGACGTGTATCTCAAGGCCTATTTTGACTGAAACCATTGTAGTGTAAATCTGCGCAAACGATTCTGGCCGCAGGGGCCGAAACCGAGTATATAGAACCTGGGGGTAGATAAAATAGGTTAGAGGGGGATTGAAGCTTTATAACGCCCCGAGGTAAGTATAGAAGAGCGCAGTTTAAGGAGAATATGGCCAGGGAACGAACACCGGCAGAATGGAGAAAGGACATAAACCACGCCTGGCCGAGGATAGGGAAGGGCATATGCCAGGAGGGGTACGACAGGTTGAGGAACATAGTCGAGACTAGAGGCGCGCACGACGGAGCGAAGGGGGCAGGAAAGCCATACTTGCAGACCATAAAGCTGATAAACCGGCGAAACGGTGCGGTTGAAGATGTGGATGCGTATGTTGTCGGGGATCATGCAGGCTCAAAAATGAACATACCCCCTGTCCATGCAATCAAATGCGGCGAGGCGCATTTGGCCAAAACGCCCTTGCTGTTCTCATATGACGGCAGGCACTTCTTCAGGGCTGGGGTTTCCTTCAGATCGGAAGAGC
>JBFYKJ010000037.1:0-4998 GCA_041306005.1 Candidatus Altarchaeota archaeon
GTATTGGTATTATCACAACCTGTGTCGGCGCCAGCTCGAACGGCAGTACAAGCCCCTTGTCATCGCCGTGGCTCATCACTACGGCGCCTATCAGCCGCGTGCTGACTCCCCACGAAGTCTGCCACACATTCGCCTTCCCGTTGTTCTCGTCAAGGAACGTTATCCCCATCGGCTTTGAGAAGTTCTGGCCTAGGTTGTGCGCGGTGCCTGCCTGGAGGACTTTTCCATCGGGCATTAAAGTCTCCAATGAGACCGTCTCGTCCGCCCCCGCGAACTTGTCCCACTCCGGCCTCTTTATGAAGACGCAGGATATCTTTAGCCTCTCCTCGAGGAGGCGCTTGTAGACATCCAGTATGTCCAAAACGTTCTTCTTCGACTCTTTCTCCATGGCAAAGGCCGTGTGCCCCTCCTGCCAGAGGAACTCTCTTCCTCGGATGAAGGGCTTTGTCATCTTCGTCTCCCACCTGACGATGTTGCACCACTGGTTGACCATGAGCGGCAAATCCTGGTAGCTGCGGATCCACAATCCGAACATGTGGTAGATGACTGTTTCACTGGTCGGCCTTATCGCAAGCCGGTTTTCCAGCCTCTCGCTTCCCCCGTGCGTGACCCAGGCCACCTCCGGGACGAACCCCTGGAAGTGGTCCGCTTCCTGCTGGAGGAGGCTTTCAGGGATAACGAGCGGGAAGTACGCATTGCGGGCGCCGACTTTCTTGAACTCCGGGTTCAGGAACTCCTGCACCTTTTCCCAAATAGCATAAGCGTTCGGCATTATCACGTCAAACCCCTTCACGTCCGAGCGCTGGTCCATGAGCTTCGCCCGGCGCACGAGCTCGATGTACCACTCGGAGAAATTATCCTTCTTGGAGATGTTGAACAAGTCCTTGTTGGACTTCTCACTAGCCTTGTCGGACTTCTCGGCACTAACCGGTTTGCCCAACGCCTTGCCGCTGTTCTTCTCCACTTTGGTTTTCTGGCTAATTTATAGCTGCAGGCTTTAAAACATACCCGGTTGCAGGGATTTCAATAGGATGGTCCGCATAAACCTGATAGACCCAAGGTGCCTCTCCGACCAGCACCTTGTCGCGGAATACGACGAGATACTGATGCTTGTCGGCCACGCGAGGAAATACCCGCTGCCGTCCAGAAAGCCCCAGTCCTACTGCCTCGGCCCGGGCCACATCTGCTTCTTCAAGGACAAGCTCCTCTACCTTAAGAAGCGGCACGAGCGGCTGAAGAAGGAGATGAGGCGGCGCGGCTTTAAGCCTGTCAAGACCCTGGACCTTCACGGCTTTGCTAGCTCGATGCTCAACGACTGGGCCCCCGCCCCGGCGGACGCCGCCGTAATAAAGAAGCGGCTCATCCAGCGCATCCGCGAGAAGCCCGGGTTTTACAGGTACTGCGGGGAGACGAAAGGCGAACGATTCTTAGTCGGTCTTATAAGAAAAGCATCCCTGTGAGCCGTTTATATACGCGTTATATGCTAACTATAGCAGATACCTAATGAACACCACGATACAGTTGGATAAATCCGTCGTCGAGGCTCTTAAGGGCATAAAACGGTACCCGCGGGAGACCTACAACGAGCTGATAGCGAGGATGATAGACACTTGCAAGAGCGCTAAGGCGCAAAACCAATACGATGAATTCCTGCATAAGGTACAGCAGCCGAAGATGCGCGAGCTCTGGGACAACGAAGAGGATGAGGCCTGGAACAGCGCTTGAGCACTGCGATGATTTCTGGAAAAACTCCTGAACCGAGACGATGACTTCTAGGACTGCGCACTGACTAAGACGATGACTCCGCAAACAGTGCCAAGGCCCGGCGACGTCGTGCTCGCCACCGTGCAATACACAGACACCTCCGAAGTCAAGTCCCGGCCGGCGCTAGTGCTCTTCTCAAACCGCGGCAACCTCGTTGTCGCGGGCATAACGAGCAACACCCGGATGGAGGGCGTGCCGCTGACACGGGAAGACGGGGCGCTTAAGGACAGCGTCATAAAGCTGAACTACATATTCACGATATCGCAGGCGATGGCGTCCAAGGTGCTCTTTAGGCTCGGCCCCGCGAAGCGCCGGGAGGTCGCGGACGAGCTGGAGCGGATGCTTGGCGGCCTTCGCGAGTGAGCCTCGTTTCACCCCCCAACCAAGCCTTTTTCTAATTGCCCCCATAAACTATCAAAACTTGAGCCAAAATGTTCGACTTGATAATCGTCGGCGCCGGGCCCGCGGGCCTCTCCGCATCGGAGCGCGCAAAGGAACTGGGTCTGAAGTACGTCTGTTTCGAGAAAGAGAGAGTCGCCAACACCCTTCTCACCTACCCGCACGGGAAGGACATCCACTACTATCCGGCGACAGTCCAGGTCATAGGCAAGCTCCCGCTGCCTGAAGGGAAGGCCGAGGACACCCTGAAGGCCTGGCAGCAGTTTGCCAAGCAGCTTAACGTCAAGGAGCACGAGGAGGTCACCTCTATTAACAAGGGGGACTCTAACTTCAAAGTAATAACGACAAAGGGCACCTACGACTCCAAGTTCGTCCTTCTCTCGATAGGCGTCCAGGGGGCGGTGAGAAAAATCAGCATCGAGTGCGACTCGGAGGGGAAGATCTGCTACCACATCCCGGAGCCTAAAGCCTACAAAGGGAAGACAGTCATCGTGGTCGGCGGGGGCGACACGGCAATAGAGCATGCGATGCTCCTCAAGGACGCCGGCGCGACGGTGACTCTCTCTTACAGAAAACCGGAGTTCTTCAGGATTAAGGAGGCCAACACCGAAGCTCTCAAGAAGAGCGGGGTCCCGGTGATATTCAACTCCAATGTCGAGTGCATCCGCGGGAACAAGTGCAGGATTGACATCGCGGGCGAGAAGAAGGAGCTGCCCGCTGACATGATAGCGGTCTTTGCGGGGACGATACCCGCCACAGAATTCCTAGAGAAAGTCGGTCTCAAGCTCGAGAACGGCAAGCCCGGCTACGACGCGGCGACCATGGAGTCGGTGGATGTCCCCGGCCTATTCATCGCGGGCGACCTGACCAAGCAGCCGCTCATAAAGCCCGCCATCAACCACGGCGTCTTAGTAGCCGACGAGGTAAAGAAGCGGCTCTAGCCGGAGCATACCCACCTGGCTGGCAGCCTGCGCAAGCTCTTTTTCTTGCTCTAAGCGGAATATTCTGCAATGGCTGGCAAGAACCTGACTTCTTCGGGCATAATACAAACCCTGGAGGGCAGGAAGGCAGAGCTGTCGAAGTACGACGTGAGGCGCATAGGGCTCTTTGGCTCTTTCATGAGAGATAGCCCCCGCAAGGGAAGCGACATAGACATTATAGTCAGCTTTGCAAAGCCGTCATTCGACCACTACACAGGGCTCAAGTCCATGCTGGAGGGGTTGTTCGGCAGGAAGATAGACCTTGTCACCGAGCCGGCCCTGAAACCGGCCTTGAGGCACATCAAAGATGAAGCGCTCTACGCAAGACTATAGGCTGTATCTTGAGGACATCCTCGATGCCGCAACCCACATAGAGCGGTTTACGGCCGAAATCAAATCTTCCTCGGAGCTTAAGGGGAACCGCCTCGTCTCCGACGCGGTCTTGAGGAACCTGGAGGTCATCGGGGAGGCCGTCAAGAACCTGCCGGCAGACGTCAAGCGAAAGCGCGAGGGCGTGGACTGGAAGGGCATAGCCGGCTTAAGGGACATAATAACGCACGGCTATTTCGGCGTCGACTACGGCATAATCTGGGACATTGTCTGCAACAAGGTGCCGGAGCTGAAAGACGTCGTAGAGGGGTTGCTCGAAGAGAGGGGGTAAGCCGGCCATCAACTACGGGGTCTTGGTAGTCGACGAGGTCAAGAAGAGGCTGGGTGCCTGACCTGTTTTTATTCCCAGTCCCATCCATCTTCGGATGATAAAACCGCTGTTCTTGTTGGCAGCCGCATCGCTCCTGTTTGCGTTCACTGGCGCAGCCCTGGCCGAGGAAAACGCGTGGGATATCTACCCCGACGGCTACTGGAAGCTCACGGGCGTGGAGGTCACCCCTAACTACCCGGATGTCGAATACAAGGCCGTCGAGGGAGAAGTTTCCAGCACGCAGGAAGTCAAGTGCGAGGACCAGGACACGTACGCAAAGACCCCGGCTTCTGGCACCACGTACGCCAGGCACACCATATTCCCCCAACAGGCCGAAGACCGGAGCGAGTTCACGGTGACCATAAGCATGGGCGCAGTCTCCACGTGCAAGCCCGGGGACATGGTCGTAGACTCCCATCACTTCCTTGACTTCCAGGCAGTGGGATACGTGCACGGCCGTTCCATGAGCAGCAACTACGTCGACCTGAACCGCGACATCGGGCACTTCAACGTCCCGCGCGGCTGGGGGCTTGAGGACAGCGACGACTACACATACACGTTCCCGTCATTTGTCGAGGTGTGGATGTTCCAGAGGGGCATTGACGGCGTGCCCGGGCAGATAACGCCCGAAGAGATGGCGGCAGAGGCGGCAGTTCCAAACAAGTACACATTTGACTACGTCATGGCCTTCAAGACTCGGGGCGGGAGCGCGAACGTCACATACAAGTACGCATGGATCCCAAAGGGCGCGCAAGGCGCCACTTTCACAGGCAGGGCGACAGACTACGACGGCAGGCCGCTCGCATATGCGAAGCTTCAGGCGCTCTACGACGGCAGGCGGTATGACGCGATTACGGGCCCGGACGGCTCTTATTCCATAAGCATACCGACGCTGGACCTGGCATCTCAAAAGGAGGCCGAGATAAGCGTCTATCTGGTCTGCTTCAGGGAGGGCACGACGTATTTTACAATCTCCGATGCCAAGAGCGGCTGGATCGTCAACATGAAAAAGACCCTCGTCCCCTCTGCCCCCGAGGACCTTGTCCAGAACTTCGACTTCGGATTCGCCTTCAAGGATAATTATAACCGGGAGGGGAAGTCGGCCGTAACAGGCGACGGCGTTGCGTACTCAAGCAGGTCGACCCTTCGCACCCT
>JBFYKJ010000038.1:0-34529 GCA_041306005.1 Candidatus Altarchaeota archaeon
CCCCAGCCGGCGGCAGGCGAGCCCGCGGCGGTCGCCGAGGCGCACGAGGGCCTGATGAGGCTCGCCTCCGAGAGCCGCGGCCCGAAGGAGAAGCTGATCGAGTCCTACGGCAACGTCGAGATAGTGGACATCGGCAAGGAGGTGGCTCTATACAGGGTAAAACTTCCCTACATAACCAAGGCCGACCACGACGTCATAGACTCGATACAGCGCGTCGCGACCAAGATAATAGACGTGCGCAAGGAGAGCACCAACACCAAGCTTAGGAAGCAGAGCCTGCAGACCAAGATATTCGAGATGATGTCTAAGACCTCGTCGCTGAAAGTTGGGGACGTGAAGATGAGGGCATACGCCGACATCATCTCAAGGGAGATGGGCGGCTACGGGCTCATCGACTACCCGATGGACGACGACGACCTCGAGGAGATAATGGTCGTCCCGCCGAAGAGGGAAGTCTATGTCTTCCACCGCCGGCACGGGATGCTGGTCAGCAACATCTCCATAGACTCCGATGACTACCTGCTTAATATAATAGAGAGGATAGCGAGGGACGTCGCCAGAAGGATAGACACGAACGTGCCGCTGCTCGATGCCCGCCTGCCGTCGGGCGACCGCGTGAACGCGACCCTGAAACCTGCGTCGGTCGACGGGCCAAGCCTCACGATAAGGAAGTTCAGGGAGAACCCGTACACCATCGTGAACATGATAAACTTCAAGTCCCTGAATCCCGAGACGGCCGCGTTCCTCTGGCTCTGCGCCGAGGGGATGCAGGCGTACCCCTGCAACATCCTTGTATCCGGCGGGACGTCTTCGGGAAAGACGACGCTGCTTAACTCGATATCCATGTTCGTCAGGCCGACCGAGCGGGTGGTGACAATAGAGGACACCGCCGAACTGCGGCTCCCCATAAACCACTGGGTCAGGATGGAGACCCGCCCGCCGAGCATCGAGGGCACGGGCGAGATATCCATGGACGTCCTCCTCAAGAACGCGCTGAGGATGAGGCCCGACAGGATAATCGTGGGCGAGGTCAGGCACTCAGAGGCGTTCACGCTCTTCACCGCCATGAACACCGGCCACCAGGGCTCGATGGGCACCATCCACGCGAACAGCAGCGATGAGACACTCGTTCGCCTGATGTCGCCGCCGATGAGCGTGCCCGAGCAGATGGCGGTCGCACTTAACTTAATAGTAGTGCTTAACAGGATAAACGTCCCCGGCAAGGGGCTTGTCAGAAGGGTGACGGAGATCGCCGAAGTCACGGGCAACAAGTCGCCGGAGCTGCACCTGCTTTATGAATGGAACTCGGAGAAGGACGACATGATCCGCCTGGACCAGAACTCCGTGGTGCTCAAGCAGATAAGGAAATACTCCGGCTACTCCGAGAAGAAGCTCAAGGACGAGCTTAGCATACGCGAGGAGCTGCTCGCAGAGGCCGCCCGGAAGGACATATCATCCCTAAACACATTCTCGATATTCCTCAAGAAGTACTATGAGCGGCTATGAGGCCCGCAAGGAGCCTTTTTAACCCGCCTGGCCGGGCAAACCCGCCAAAAAGATGCTTCGGGAGGCGATATCCGAGGGCCGTGCAAGGGTGCGTCGGGAGTCAAAACGCCCAAAACACCTTCAAAGGCCGTCCGTAAGGCTTTTTAATACCCTGCCGTAAATATATCCAATAGTCCCGACCGAGTATTGGATTCCATCCAATATTACATCCAACATGCCCAAGAAACCCAAAGACACGGCGACCCAAGCGGGCGAGTACGTGCCGTCAGCCGACGAGCTCGAGCTCGAGTGGGAAAAGAAGCTGAAAGGGTCAAAGGGCGCTGACACGGGATTTGTCGCAGATACCGCCCCGCGTCGCAGGGCGGAATCGCTCGATGAGGTATTTACCCAACTAAAGGAGACGGAGGCTCCTGCGGCCCGGCGGGTCGAGAAACAGCCCGAAAGGCTGGAGAAGATCAGCGGCGTGGTCCGCGGCGAAGCCCCCGAGGTCAAAGAAAGGGAGCTCATGGGCGGCGGCGTGCCGGGCATATACAGGCTCTACCCAATGGGCGGCATCCCCCCGTTGAACCTCTTGTCAAAGGGGATGGGCGGCATCGCGTCAAAATCTCTCGACAGCGACCTTAAGAGGTCCAACATACCGCTTTACCCCAACGAGTATGCGTCGTTTGCGGTGGGCCTCAGCTTCATACTCTCCGTGCTGGTCTTTGTCGGGGTATTCCTCCTGATGTCGGACCTGGTCTTTGCGCTTATCGCCTTTGTGGTCGCCCTAATGCTTTTCTCGCTCCTGCTTGTGACATGGCCCTCGATGCACGTCGGCGCGGGCTCGCGCGATGTCGAGAGGCAGCTGCCGTTCGCGCTTAGGCACATGTCCGCATTGCTGAGCGCGGGCATAAGCATATTCGACTCCCTGGTGTCCGTCTCAAAGGCCAATTACGGTTCCCTCTCGATGGAGATCGACAAGGTCGTCTGGGACGTGAAATCCGGAGAAAACATATCGGATGCGCTTGAGGACGCGTCTGACAGGATAGGATCGCATTCCTTCAACAGGGTCACTATACACATAAGGCGCGCGCTGCAGATGGGCGGCGACGTCGCGGGCATCATAAGCCAGATAGCGGACGACCTCACGTTCGAGATGAGGATGAAGGTCTCGGACTTCGTCGAGAAGCTGAACGCATTCGCGATCGTATACCTCATCGGCGGGATAGTTGGCCCCGTAGTCATAGCGGTATTCAGCGTCGTCAGCAGCGCAAGGCCCCTGCAGGAGATGGGCGGCGCGGCGTTCGTCAGCCAGTCGATGCTTATATTCATGGTGTTGTTCTTATTCCCGCTGCTTATGGCGCTCATCACCTATGTAGTCAAGCTGATGGAGCCGAAGGTCTGATCGTATTAGGCAACCAATTGGCATCCCTATAAAATGGACGGAGAAAGACGGCGTGCGGGCTCCCCGAAGAGAGGCTATGGGAGCTACCTGGAGTCCAGCAACATAGGCGTCAGCCCCATTGTGTGGGTGATAGCCGCGGTGCTCCTGGCAATAGCCGTTGCGGCGCTCGTCTTCTTCATGTTCTCGGGCAACATGGCCATCGCGGGCATGGCCCTCATAATCATCCCGATATTGCTCATAGGCCTCCCGATAATCCTCAAGGAGCGCAGGGACACGATAATAGAGGAGTCCGTCCCGGACGTATTTGAAGAACTGGCAACTTCCCTGCGCGCAGGCGCGACTGTCGAGCAGGCGCTGCTCGACCTGACCAGGATACAACACGGCCCGCTCATCGACGAGCTGAAGATCGCGCTGAATGACATGGAGGGGGGATTCAGCTTCGAGGAGGCCCTGGAGAACCTTATAGCGAGGGTGGATGTCGTCCTCCTCAAGAGGATATTCAAGATAGTCATTGACGGCAGGAAGGCGGGCGGCGAGCTTGCGGACATACTCGACGCGGTCGCTTCGGACGCCAGGGAGATGGCGCGCCTGCAGAGGGAGCGGAGGAGCAAGACCCTCATGTACGTCATATTCATATTCGCCGCGGGCGCAGTAGTGGCCCCGCTCATATTCGGCTTTGTGACACAGATAGCCGGCCTTGTAGCAAACGTGGGCGCAACAACGCGCGTGGCGAATCCGCTGGATTTGGAGTTCGGAGGCCTGACAGTAAGCATATTCTGGCTCTACCTCCTGATAGAGTGTTTCATATCCGGCATAATGCTGGCGGTAGTCAGGGGCATAAGGATCTGGAAGGGCATAACCTTCTACTCCCTGTCGATGGCTCTCGTCGGCACGATAGTATTCGAGGCTGCGAAGATCTTCGCTTCAGCCATGCTGCCGGCGGTCTGACCCCCCCAGCACCGGTTTTGCACCCCCGGCCTCCCTGCGGCTCTTTTTATTCTAAAACGGCCAAATTAAGACGCTTTCGGCAGGGTATCCTGTCCGTGTTCTGTGGGCCTGTGGTCTAGTTGGTTATGACGCCACCTTGACATGGTGGAGGCCGCCAGTTCGAATCTGGCCAGGCCCACCTTACGTTTGCGAGAGAAAACTCGGCGGTCCTGGCGACTGGCAAGGTCATGTGCCTTGGGCACGTGTCCACCTTGCCATCTGGCCAGGCCCACCTTACGTTTGCGAGAGAAAACTCGGCGGTCCTGGCGACTGGCAAGGTCATGTGCATTGGGCACGTGTCCACCTTGCCATCTGGCCAGGCCCACTCAGTTATCTAAGGTTAGCATCGTGGACCTGACATCCATTGTTCGCTTCGCGAACTGCAGGATGGCCAGGCCCACTACAGTCTTTGGTTTTGGGTCTTCGGTCTTGTCTTCGCTAAGCCAAGACCCGAAACCCGGAACTCAAAACAGAAATGCCTGTAATACGCGTGAGCCTCTGGGACGGGAGGACGAGGGAGCAGAAGGAGAAGTTCGCCGAGGCGGTGACAAGGGACGTCATGGAGACGCTCAAGTGCCCGAAGGAGCACGTGTGGATAATATTCGAGGACGTCAAGAAGAGCGACTGGGCGATAGGCGGGAAGCTCTGCGACGGCCTTTAAGAAAGGCCGGCGAAATTGTCCAGTTGCCGCAAGCGGCAACTGAACTGTCCCGGGTTACTACTCTTTTATGCGCTTTGTTTCAAACTATATGCCAAGCTTCCGTAAACCGGAAACTTGCTAAGCTTCGCTTAGACAAGACCGGAAACGGTTTTGGGCCCGTAGCCTAGTCAGGATAGGGCGACAGCCTTCTAACGGCCCTTTCTTTCAAAAAGAAAGCGCCGGCGGAAAGAAACCGTCGGCAGTGCTGAGAGACAGCTGTAGGTCCCGGGTTCGAATCCCGGCGGGTCCGCTCTGGATTATTAGCTTTGGCTCGCGGCCCCGCCTTATGCCAAAGAGGGATGCTAAGCTTAGTAAATCCTCGGCACACGAGGTTCGCCGAAGGCGAACCTGTGCATAGGGTCCCATTGGGACCCTCATGTCCCGGCGGGTCCGCTCTGGATTATTAGCTTTGGCTCGCGGCCCCGCCTTATGCCAAAGAGGGATGCTAAGCTTAGTAACTCTTCGGCATCCCGGCGGGTCCGTTCCGGATTCTTAGCATTAGCTCACGGACCCGCCTTATGCCAAGGTCATACGCATAGAAGAAGCCTCCACCTTGTCATCCCGGCGGGTCATTTAGGGTCCGCAGTCCGGGGTCTGCGGTCTTGTCTTTACGGTACAGGACCCAAGGCCGATAACCGAAGACCTCTTGGCGGGTCCGCCTAAGTTATATCCATCACCGTTATCTCGGGCCTCGCGTTGAACCTTATCGGCAGGCTCTGGCCGACGCCCCGCGTGACGTACATAGGCACGCCGCCCACCTCATACCACCCGGCGATGCAATCGTCGTCTATGGCCTTGCTGTTCTTGAACGGGCCGATGAACGGTATGCAGAACTGCCCTCCATGGGTGTGGCCTGCGAGGATGAGGTTTGCATTCCGGCCCCCCGGTTCGAGCGCCGCATCAGGCTCGTGGACTATGAGTATTCTCACGCAGTCCCCGCCCACTCCCCGATAAGCCTTCTCCAAGTCGGTATTCCCGCCCCAAAGGGAGTCCGCGCCTATCACGCAGAAGTTTTCGCCATTACTCGAAAACTTGATATTCGAGTTCCTTAAGAGGACAAAGCCGTTTTCTTCCACCCATCCTGCGATTCTGTCGGCAGCATCATCGTGTGCCCAATCGTAGCCGTAGTCATGGTTGCCGAGGATGACGATGGTCCTGTTCCGGCCCAGCCTTAGGAGCGGCGCCAGGAATTTGACCTGGCCCTCGTTTGTATCGACAAGGTCGCAGGCTATTATCGTGTAGTCCGGGGCTATGCGGTTTATCTCGTCGACCACCCGCCCAAGGAACGCCTCGGAGCCTCCCGACATGGCGTGCAGGTCGGATATAACGGCCAGCCTCAGCTTTATAGAATCATCGCCGCCGCTTAGCCTTATCCGCTCGTGCCGGACCTCAAGGCTGTTGACCTCTATGGCGGCGCCGTATAACACCAGCGAGAGGAAGGACCAAATCGAGACGCACACGGCTATCTTCACAAGCCGCCTCCCGCTTGATTTTCCTTTGAGCGCCTTCAAGCCGCCGTTGGGCGTTTTCCCGCCTCTTGGGGATTTGACCTTGCGTTTCATGCCGATGCTCATCCGCCGGATAGGTGCAGCAGCTCCGGTTTTGGGCCTTAATATAGACGCTTGGCTTAGTAAAGCCTTTTTATCTTCCCTCCTCTTTTATTCCTGGGGTCTAAAATGAAACTTCTTCTGTCCTGCTTCCTGGTTATAGCACTGATAGCCTTGCCGACGACGGTGTCGGCTACCCGCGAATACGAGCAGACTGCAGACGTGTGCTATTCCCAGTGCGTCGCTTGGGAATTCTACTGGAAGGCGGACCGCATGCTTGAATTCGTCCTTAAGGAATGCTCGATGGGCGGCTGGGAGTCGCTCAAGACAGTCGCGAAGCTGGGCAAGGACGTCGCAACCGGCGGCACGGGGACTGCTTTGGGGATAGTGCAGGACGCCATCCTCTGCGCAGTCGTGATAGACGCCGCCATCGCCCCGAAGCTGGACGTGTGCCGTAGCATCTGCGACAGCAACATGTGGGCCTACGGCCCGAACCCCGCGGTGAGGACGCGGGACGGGATATACTATGACGAAAACAGGGGGATAAGGATAAGGGTAGTCAATGGCGGGACCTCTTACATAGACGAGGTTAAGGTGGACATCTATATCGGCTCTACGACTAGTCGGGACTGCAACGTGGCGAATATGAAGCTGACTAATTATTACACCATACGGGACATGGCCCCGGCCGGCCTGGAGATGAACAGGGACAACCTGTCCTGGGAGGACATCAGGTACATCAACTGGGAGGCCCCGGAGGACAAGTGCAGTGTCATCAAGGTCGTCGTCGACCCCGAGGACGAGTTCCCAGAGATGAACGGCCCGACGTGGGGCGAGTGGGACAACACCTATTCGATAACAGTCAACGACCTGCCGACACTGCCCAGTTACGAGATCCTCAACTTCAGGTACGACCGCTACGCGGAAACCGACGACGTTGTCGCGCACTTCCAGGTCAAGAACAACGGCGAGATGGCCGGGGAGCCGACGGTGCAGCTTCGCGAGTGCTCGAGCGGCAGGGGCCTTGGGTGGAAGGAGGTTTACCTGGGCCGGGAGGACACAAAGCCCATGGACTTCGAGCTGGACGACCTTTTCGACGGCGACTACTCGACGCAGAAGTACGTGTGCGTCAGGATAACTGTCGACGACGGGGTGAATAAGGCCGAAACCACCGAGTTGATACCCGTATACTCCGGAACTGTCACGGGCATCGTGTATGACATGTACGGCAAGCCCGTCAAAGACGCGACGGTGACTGCTGACACCGGGCAGACCGCCCACACGGACTCCAAGGGCAAGTACAAGATAGTGGGCATCACGCGCATGGGGACCCACGTCCTGACCGCGACAAGCCCCTCGCACACCGAGGGCGGGAAGGCGAACGTGACCTTCTACGCAAACACGACTGCAGATTACATGTCATCGCAGGATGAGCTCTACCAAACAGGTATTGACATCGTTCTCATGGACCGGCCGGGGATGGTGTGGATAAGGTGCCCATATCCAGGCTACAACTTCCGGATGGATTCGGGCGTCTTCAACTACCGGGGCGGGGTGTCGGGTACCGGAACCGAAATCCTCGGAGTGGTGCCGGGCAACTACACGATGATGATATCAAAGAGCGGTTACGCTACGTCGTTTGTAAAGGTGGCCCTAAGCCCTGGCGAGGAGAAAGTCATCGACTGCGGGCTGGCCCCCATGGCGCAGTACAACGATGATTTGGGCGTGCAGTTCTCGCCGCAGATGAAAGAGCTTTGGGTCGCCAACATAGCGCCAAACCTTGTTTACACAGCCGACATATCAAAGGACGGCAGCACCATAGTCCTTGTCGTCGGCAAGGCGCCGGATGACCATTATAAGGTCCTTGTCTACGACAAGAGCGGGGCGAAGGTCTCGGAGATACCGTTCCTTAACGAGGGGATGGCCGTGGACCGGATATACGCGAAGCCGAGCTACGACGGGTCTTACATACTTCTTTCCGACAAATACCTGTACACGAGGGCCGGGCAGCTCGTCGCAGAAAACCCCAAAGGGCGCATAGAGCCCGGCAAATACGCTGCGCATGGCCAAATATCGGGCGACGGGGCGTTCATTTGCGGGGCCTCCGGCGGGGTGAGAGACCGGTTCTTTGGCGAGCTCACAAAGAGCCTGATGCTCGGGCAGAAGCCCGAGGGCGAGGGCGAATATGTCAGGTGCATAGGCAGCGGCGGCGTGTTCGGCATAGTCTTCATGCCCGACATGACAATGATAGGCGACTGCACCGGCCCGGGGAACCAGGGCGTCTGCAGGACGAGGATAGGCATGGACGAGGGAACGGAGCTCGGCGACCTTAGAAACGGGCCGCTGTCGGTGGACGCAAGCCCCGACGGGTCGATCGTAGTAGCTGCGGATGGATACACACTCGATTACATCCGCAACGGCGCGCAGGTTTGGAGGAAGGACCTGAAAACGATGGCGTACGGCGAGAGCGGGGACGCGCATGCTGAGAAGCTGTCGGTGACGCCGGGCGGCAGCTACGTCGCGCTCCTCGACGGCCCGCACGGGCACGACTACGAGCCGCACATATTTGACAGCGCCGGGAACGACGTGCTGGGGGTCACGGCATACAACAGGCCGGAATACTGGGTCTACGACATCGAGGCCACGGGGACCGGGATATACTATGTCAACTTCCGGTCGGACAGGGGCGTCATATTCGGGGTATACGGCCAGGCAGGGGTCGCGCAGAAGCAGGTTGACACTGGAGGGAATGAATCCGGGTCTATGGAATGGCAGATGGGCCAGTCAGGCGACAGCGGGGTAATGCCCGCGATTGTGCTAACCTCTGTCACCGCATTTGTGCTCGGCTTCTTCGCTTGGAAGACTGGGATGCTGAGGTGAGGGGCGCAAGGCTGCCGCAGTCCCAATCATCCCCTGATTTTGCCTTTCTTCTTTAGCCTCGCCTTCACAGCCTCGCTCTCAAGCTCCCTGATAGCGTCGGTGGCTATCCACTTGGCGGCTTTTGAATCCGGGTACTTGCGCCTGATTCCCTTAGCGGTCTCTATCGCTTTCTTGTTCAGCTCAGCGTTCCTCATCTTCCCTATGTTCCTCAGCGCCCAGCTGGCCGCTTTTCTCACGTAGTTTCTCTCATCGGTGGCGGCTTCCTTAGACTCGATTATCCCAAGGAGTTTTTCAAACTCTTTGTCCGAAGCCTTCTTGTCGTGGACTGCAAGGCCCGCCATGAGGGCGAAGGCGCCCCGTTTCACGTATTCTTCCTTCCTCTTTGCCCACTCTCCAGCTTTCTTCCAAGCCAGCGGCGACTGGTCAAAGAGGCTGGTGCACGCCTGGTCGCAGACGTCCCAGGAGTCGAAGTCCTTGGCCCACGCGTCCATTTGGTCTTCGGTCAGGAGTCTTGGGTCGTCGACAAAGACCGCCAGGAGGCGGGCATCGTGGATGCCCGAGGCCCAGAGCTCTTTGGCGAGCTTGTGGTCTTTTCCGAGCTCCTTAGCCATCGGCCTCAGCTTGTAGATGGATACCCCTAGAGTGCCCTCCGGGTTTATCCCAAAGCGGGCCATGCCCTCGCGGCCCTTCGGGCTCTCCATGGACTTGAGCTTCTTGATGACCTCATCGGTTTTCATCTTCTTAAGCTTCCTTAAGTGCAAACTCTCATATGCGTCAAGCGCCCTAAACTTACAGCAAGCGGCTGAAAAACCGTTTTTTATTGACTCTTGCTATAATATCGGTCTCACGGGGTCGTGGGGTAGCTTGGCATCCTCGCAGGCTCCAGAGAGCGGCATCCTGCGCCTTTTTAGGCAACGGAGCGCTCTGGAGCACTGAGCCGCAATGGTTGGCTGCAAGGCCGGCCGCGCGCGGCGATGACGAAAAGTAGGTATACGCTTTCAAGCATGGAGATACCTGCTGACCTGGGTTCAAATCCCAGCGACCCCATCTCATATGCATTAGCGTAGCCTCGATGGGGTCGCTACTGTCGAGGTCATATGCCAAGAGGAGGTCTCCACCTCGACATCCCAGCGACCCCATTTTATTGCTCATTAGCTGAGACTCTGCAATAAAATGCTTGGAGCCCGAAGGTCATTTGGACCTTGGGCGCAACTTGCCTGGTGGGCAAGTTCGCGCGAAGCGGAAAGCATCTCATATGCATTAGCGTAGCCTCGATGGGGTCGCTGATGTTGGGGTCATATGCCGGGAGGATGTGTCCACCTTGTCACACGAGGTTCGCCAAAGGCGAACCTGTGCACAGGTTGCATTAATCTCGAGGCCGATGCAACCTCGTGCCCAGCGACCCATAAGCTGTGCTTAGCGCATACTCCTAGAACTAGTCTTTACCTCTTCTTTCCTGTATTGCCCCTCACCTGGCACTCATAAAGCGTCCCGAGCTTCCTTAGCATCGCCTCGATGGTGTACTCCGCTTCTATGCGCTTCCTCACGATGCCCGTAAGCCTCTTCTTTTCTGCTTCATCCGACAGCAGGCGGTCGAGCCGCTCAGAAAGCCCCTTGTGGTCCTTAAACCCTATTATATATTCCGGGTCGATGACCTCGCGGGCTATTCCCACATCCGTAGCGATGCACGGCGTCCCGCATGCCATCGCCTCCAGGACGACGACCCCCTGGGTCTCCATCTCGGATGGCATGACGAATGCGTCGGCCGCGGCGTATGCCCTGGGAAGCATATCACCAGGCAACCTTCCGAGGAACTTAAACTTATCGCCCTTCCCGCTCTGCGCCACGATCTCCTTAAGGTGCGGCTCGAGCTCCCCGACGCCTGAGAGGACGAAGATTGCATCGCTCTTGCAATCTATCCCGGCCCGCACGAACGTCTCCGGGTCCTTCTTGTGCTGGAGCCTGCCGACGAATAGGGCCATAGGCTTGTCGGGTATGCCATACGCTTTCCTGAAGGCTGCGGCGTCCACATCCGGGTTGAACTTGGTCGCGTCTATCCCGTTGGGTATCAGTGCAGTCGGGGCCTTAAGCCCCCTTTTCCGAAGTTCCCTGTCAAGCCAGCCGGATACCGTGACGACGACGTCGCACTCGTTGTAAAGCCTTATCAGGTATCTCCACGTCACTTCCGTTGCAACCTTCCCGACGGGGGATTCGGTCGTTATCAGCGCGCCGAATACGGCCGCAGGGTCGGTGTGGAAAGTCCCCACCAGCGGCTTATCCAGCTGGCGGGAGGCCTTGACCCCGTAGTAGAACATCCCATAAGGGGTGTGGTTGTGGATGACGTCGAAATCCTTGACACGCCTCATCAGCGCGCCGCGGTCAAGGGCGATCCTGTAATCGGGATAAAGCGCGAATGGCACCCCGCCGACCTTGTTGACATCCGGGCTTTCCAGCGCGCCGAAGAGTTCGTCTTGCCACTCTTTCTTCGCATGGTGGACCGCGTAGAGCGTCGTGGCCACCCCGTTGTTGTGGGGCGGGTACGTGTCCGTGAAATTGGCTATTCTCATTCTTTTTCGGTCAATCGGATGAGGCCTGCCCCGGGCCGCGTTTTCGCGCGGCTGCGCGCTTAGGCGGGGTTTCCTAACTTACGGCTACGACTTTATAAACGCGCGACGCGCCCGAACTGTACGCCTTTTCAAAGCCGGGCGAATCGAATTTGCTCGTGTCAAAGCCGTAATTCCACGCGTCCCTGGCGCCGACGACGACGTAGCCGACGCCGTATGCCTCCAACAGCGCATGCGCCTCGGCGGAGTCGTGCGTCTTCAGCGTTGCGTACATCTCGCCCCACCTGGCGCTGTCGGGGATGCATTCCAGGAAGAGGTCGAATTCGGTCCTTATTCCGGTGCGGCCCGCCGTAAGCAGGTTTATCGCCCCCGACACCTCCGGGTTTGCCAGCACGCCCGCGTCATGCACATTGGTCTTGACCCACTGGACGCAGGCCAGGTCGTCTTCCGACAGCGCGGGCTTCACGGGCGTGACGACCAGCACGCATGCGACCAGCAGGATGCCGCAGAATGCCAGCTTCACCTCCTCCCGGATGTTGAACTCAGGCAATATGAATATCAGGCTGAAGCTGAAGAGGAGCAGCTGGTCGTAGGGGTGAAGCTGTGGAAGGGCAAGCGAAGCCAAAAACCCGATAGTGCCCATAGCAAGCGCGGTCTTCCAGAGCAGCAGGTAGCCGTCGTTGGCCCTTTTGCCCCTGCCGAGGCTGTAGAGCGCCCAAAAGCCGAATACCGCGACTACCGGGGCCATGATTAACAGCTCGTTTGCGCCCTCGCCGGTGATGCTGGACACTGCGGTCGAGGGGTCGAAGCACGAGCCGGCGCGTGTTAGCGCATAGAGCAGCCAGGGGGAGGCCACCGCAAGGCCGATTGCAGTTGCCTTGCCCGCGCAGGCCAGGTGCGCGATTTTCCCGCCCCGTCTCCACTTGAGGGCCGCGAACACGAGAAGGGCGGCGATGATAGTCGCCGAGATGACGTAGTTGAAGAGTATGCACACCCCTATAAGGACGCCGGGCATCACATGCTTGTACCTGAGGACGCAGTACGCTATCAGCGGGAAGAGCAGCAGGCCGAAGAGCTGCGGGCTGTCGAAGGACTGGGCGGTCGCTATGGGGTTAAGGGCCGTGAAAACGGCGCCCAATAGCGCTGTTTGTTCGCCCCTGAATTTCCTGATGGCCCAGAAGACCGGGAATACCAGCAGGGCGCTGACGAGCGGTAAGATGCCGTCTATGAGACTTATTACGGGTATCCCCGTCAGCACGCTCGAGTACCCCAGGACCAGGTGGTAGAGCGGCGGGTAGAGGTGCGGCCTGCCGCCGGCAGCGTAGTCCCACGCGGGCACCCAGCCCGTACTTGCCACTTCCTGCCCTATCCGGGCGTGGTAAATGGAATCGAAGTTCACCGGGAAGTCGTTCGTCGCCGGCGGATAGAGCCTTATTGCGAGGCTGAGGATGAAGAGCCCGATGAGCGCGTATTTAACATTCATCTTCCAATGTTGATTCTGATTCTGACGGGTATCTACTACCCGCCCTTCAATACTTCCTGATAAACCTTCTTAAGCTGCCTGCCCACTTCCTCCATCGAGTGCGACTTGACCTCTTTCAGCCCGTTCTTCGCGAGGCGTTCCCTCAGGGATTCGTCGCTTATGAGCTCCTTGAGCAACCGCTTGAAATCCTCGTCGCCCTTCGCCCTTAGGCAGTCCACCCCCTCGTGCGTCCAGTCCGAATAAACCGGCAGGTCGCGGATGAGCGCCGGGCGGCCCATGGCCCACGCCTCGAGTATGACTATGCCCTGCGTCTCAGCAGTCGACGGAAAGAAGAATACGTCCCCCGCGCAGTACCCGGCGATTATGTCGTCGACAAAGCCCGTGAACGTGACATTGTCGGGCTTTCCCTCTATAGCCCGCCTCATGCTCTCGCTGCTGACAAGCGCCTTCCCGTATATGTTGCCGAACCACACAAACTTGTTCTCGAACGCGCGGGCCACGCTGACAAAAGTCTCCACCCCCTTCCTTGGGAACACGTGGCCGACAGAAAAGGGGACCATTGCGCTCTTTCCAGTCCACTTCCCGCCGCCCGGCTTCTCGTCAAGCTTGTACTTCTCCCGGTAAGCCTTCCGCTTCTCATCGCTGAATTTAAACCTGTCCAAGTCGACGCCGTTGCTGACGGCCGTCATCGGGACTTTGACGCCGTACGACTGGAGCGTCCTTTTCGCATACTCGCTCGGGCAGAGTATGTGGTCCGCATGGCCGTAATAATACTTCAGGTACCTCCTGAAGAGCGGGGCCACCGCGTTGCTGAACCTGAAGCTGTTCCTCGTGTCTTCCTCAAGTGTGTGGGCGTGGAGTATGACCTTCTTCCCGTTCGCGCGCGCGGCCTTGGCGTAGAAGAGGGATTTCGGCAAAATGGTGTTTATGTGGATTATGTCGTAATCGCCCTGCGGGTCGGTCGTGTACTCGACGCCCGCCTTCGAGAGCGCGGCCTTCTGCCTCTCAAGGGCGACGCCTATCCCGCTCTTCCCAAGGAGCTTTCCCCCCTCAAGGTATAAACAGACTCTCATCTCTTCCTCTTTAGGGCTTTTTGGATGCTCTCGCCGACTTTCTTGACCTTTTTGCCCGCAAGCGCTTCCCCCATGCGCATCTTCTTCGCCTTGCCTATCCCAAGCCCTTTGCCCGCCCTCTTTGCCTTCCCCCGCTTCTTCGCTTTGCCCTTATACTCCTCTATAAGCTCCAGGTATAACGCTTCAAGCTTCTCAGCGGTCTTTGCCCCCGACCTCGCCTTCGCCCTGGCAAGCGAGCTGGCTTTCAAACCCTTGAGATTCCGGTACGCCATCCCGACCTTCTTCCCCAAGTCGTCCATATCGCCCGGTGCGTACCTGTAGCCGTTGACCCCCTCCTCGATAGTCTCCTTGAGGCCCATCGCGTCCGCGCCGATCGTGGGCTTGCCGCAGGCATTCGCCTCCAGGACCACAAGGCCCTCGGTCTCCGCAGTCGAGGGCATTATGAACACGTCAAGCGAGGAGTAGAACTCGGGCATGCGCCCCCTTGGCAAAAAGCCCGTGAATATCACGTTCTTCTTGCCCTCGGCCATCTTCTTGTAGAGCTCGTGCTGCTGCCCGTCGCCTGCGAGGACAACGGTGCCGTCAAACCTGTCGGCGTAGTTTATCAAATCCTCCAGGTGCTTCTCCTTCGAGTGCCTCCCGGTGAACCCGACGACCCGGCCGTTCGGTATCCCGAAGTCCTCCCTGAACTTAGCCGCATCGACCTCCCTAAAGAAATCCGTATCTATCCCGTTGGAGAAGTGCATGGTCTTCGCCAGTCTGTCCCCCCACCGCTTCTTGAGGATGCCTATTATCTCGCCGGTCGGCGCGGTCACCACATCGCACCTCTCAAGGAGCTCCTTTTCGTACTTGTAGTAGACCAGCTTCAGCGACTCCTGGAGCATCTCGTTGCCGGTTATCTGCTGGATGTAGAAATCGGCAGGGGTGTGGTAGGTGAATATCTTGGGCACCCCCTGCTTTCTCGCGATGGCCAGGCCGAAGAGCCCGGCGCTCGAGAAGCCGTGCATGTGTATGACGTCAAAGCCCTCCTCGACTTTCTTGAAATCCGGGAGGCCGATGTTGTAGCCCTTGTAGAATATGAAGGGGAGGGACTTTAGGGGTATCTCCCTCTCGCCCGGCGCGTATCCCGGCGCTTCGGGGTAATAGACGAATACCTCGTGCCCCCTTTTCTCCAATTCCCTCTTCCACAGGCTGACCGTGTACGTGACCCCGTTTATCTGCGGGAAGTAGGTGTCCGTGAAAAACGCTATCTTCATTTCGTCTAAGGAGCCGTGCTTGCAAGCGCAACAGTTATTTTTCAGCCGTAAAAGAAAAAGCCCGAAGCAGCCATTACCCTTAAACCTTCAGTGCTTCCATCAGCACGTAAAGCAGCACCCAGAAGAGCGTGTTGTTGGCGACTACCCTGCGTATGATGGCGGTTATCTCTTTCTCGCCCCGCGGCCCCCGGACTTTTATGATGAGCTTGGCGAAGTCCAGTTTTCCCGATTCCGGGATGGAGAGCCTCCCGTCGCCGGTGAGGGCATAGGGCATCTCCTTCTTCTGGCTCATGTCGCCGCTATTGGTTCTGGCCTTAAGGATAATGTCATAAGCGTGCGGCAGGAAAAGCCCGAATGCGAGATACCACCTGTCGATGAACAGGACGGTGCAGCCCATGAAAGCGCCCATGAGGAACGTGCCGCTGTCGCCCGGGAATACCCTGGCCGGGAACCTGTTGAAATAGAACAGTGCTATTGCCGCCCCGAGCATGATCAGGCAGAGTGTGACAAGTGTTGCCGTATATGCGCTCGAGAACGCGGCCATGGCAGTGAGCCCCGCAATCACTATCGCCGACGACCCCACCTCCCACCCGTTAAGGCCGGCAAAGGAATTCGCGAGCGATGCGGCGGCGAGGACTACAAGGCCCCCCGCGGCCATGAACGCAGCTGCAAAAAGCGGCTCTGCCGCCACCTTCTCGCCGAGCATCATGTACGTGAACGGCACCGTGAAGAGGAAAAGCGCAAGCCCCCGCTGGACCACGTACTTCGACCACCCCTTAACCCTCTTGAACAGCTTGAACCCGTCGTCGAAAAAGCCGATTGCCGCAAATGCGGTCATCGCCGAGAGGAACATGTATGCGATGGGGTTTATCACCCCTATCCAGACGAGCGCCAGTATGAGCGCCCATATCCCGGGAAGGAGCAGCATCCCGCAGGCCTCGGGTATCTTCGGCCGGCCGGGCTTGTTTATGTCGATGCCCGCTATCCCGAGGGAAAGCATCCTGCCTTTAAGGAGCTTGATGAAAGCGAAGCTGGTCAGGAAAGAGACCGGCAATACCAGGAGAAGCAGCATCTGTTCCATTCTGTGTTCGGAAGAATCTGATTTCTGTATTCAGAAGAGTTTGATTTCTATATCCGGAAGAATTTGATTTCCAAAGAACTTATCCGACTTAGCTCCGCTTCACTCCCTGGGCGTCTCCACCTTCATGAGCTCGCGGAGCAGCATCGTGGCGTAGGAGCCCGGAGGGAGAGTGAACCTCACCCATAAATTGCGTTCTGACTCATTAAAACCAGTTACCTCAAAGCCGCCGAACTCGGCCATGCTCTTTCGGGGCAGCCCCTCGACGGTCATTTCCGGCATCGGCCCAACCCGGAAGTTCTTAGGCTCCATGCCCTCCCTTTCCAAAATCCCCCTGCTCACATCATCCAGGGCGATGCTATGCCCGGCCATAGGGAGTTCCTCCGGCACGTCGCCCCTCTTGAGGTACTCGCTCAGCGCGAGGTTGAACACATAGCCCTGGTAGGCGTGGACGAACATCCAGCGCAGCTTCTTAGGCAGCTCCCTCAGCGCGCCTATGTAATCGGTCGGCGACTTCATGAGCTGGTTGAGGACGCTTTTTTCAAAGCCCAAATAGTTGGGGAACTCATTGAAGGCGTGCTTGAAGCCGTCCGGGCCCCAGTTCGCCCTCAGGAGATCCCTCTCTTTCGTCGCCTGTTCGGGCTCATCCCCGGTGCCGCACACTATCTCCCTGACAGCGTCTTCGAATTCCCCCCTTAGCACGTGCTTGCCGACAAGGTGGTTGTTCAGCCTAAGGCCGAAGCGCTGCGTGCCAAAGAAGTTCGGCGTTTTGCCGCCGAGCTCGGCGGCTATGCTCTTTGCCCGCTCGTCCGCATCGCCGCAAACGTTCCTCACGAGCACCGTGAACCTGTTGCCCTGGAGAGTCCCCAGGTTGACGGGCTCCGGGGATCTTGAGAAGTCGCGGAGGGTGATGTCCTTTAGTTTCACCTTGGCGAGGGCCTCGTCCCCGGTCTTCCAAATTGACATCCTCTGCGCGCTTATCGAGCGCCTGTCCTTCGTCCCGGCGTACTTGATGCGGGTGTGCGAGACGTTGCACGCGCGCGCGACGGCCTTTGCGGCGCGCATCGTGTCCCAGTTCCTCTTCTCAAGGGTGAAGTGGGTGTACTCGCCTTCTTCACTTTGGAATGATTGATTCTTGCCTAGCTCCAAAATCACGCCATCCGGTGTTATCTCCTCTACAAGGAAATCCTCGGGCTCCCTCTTGATGGCCCCGCCTATCCCGTCGGTCTTCGACAAATAGGCGAGGAGCCCCACGGTCTCTTCAGAGGGCATCTCTCTCCGGGTCCTTCACGCTGATGTAGACGCCGCCCTTCACGCATTCCTCGCAGAAGCAGCGCTGGTCGTAGTCGACGCTCAAGGTCTCGCCCTCGGCGGATATCTGCTCGACAGAAGCCTTGACATACTTGCTGCCCTTTCCGAGCATCCGGCCGCACCTGGAGCAGTAGTCCTTCAGGCTGTTCAGGCTTTCGGGCAGTTGGGTCATATTCTTGTTAAACGTCGCCATCTTAATAAACTTTTAGCTCTCCAGTCTTCGGGTAGTTAAATTTGGAAAGGGAGAAAAACGCTGTCGGGCGCCCTTAAATATCCCCCGGGGTTAGTTACTTTCCGCCGGTGACAAAGCTTTTTGAAATTATTAACCTTTTCGGGCTTTCGTGCGTTTTTTAAGTATGTTGGGCAAAATAAGCGCTTTCGGGCGGGAGTTTATCCAGAGGCTTCCGAATCCCCCGAAGCAAGAGGTCTTCTCTGTTTGCCTCCGTAGCTCAGTCTGGTAGAGCGTTCCCTTGGTAAGGGAAAGGTCGCGGGTCCAAATCCCGCCGGGGGCTCTTCACCTTTCGGTGAAGTCCCGGGTCTACAGTCTAGAGTCTTGTCTTAGGGAGGCGGGTTAAGTCTCCTGTCATGGGTTTTCAGTCCTGTCTTAGGGATGAAAACGATGGACAAGACGATGGGATCTGGACTGAATGGGAATGTGCCCGAGTGGGGTTTGGGCCAAAAAGGCAAAGCCCAGGAGTGGGAGTGCGACAACAACCGGATATACAACCTGGGCAAAACGTATGAGAGGCGCTTTAGCCGGCTTCTCGAGAGCCAGCCCGATGCGAACCGTGGGATCTACACCGATTTCTTCAATCGCGCGCGGTTCGAGGGGATAAGCCCTGTGAGGCAGCTGAATTACATGCGAGCACTGGCAAGGCTGCAGACAGTCAGCGGCGGCCTGCCGCTGAGGGAGATCGGCAAGAGACATGTGGACGAGTTCCTTGCCGGCATTGCCGATGCCGCGCCCGGGACAAGGCAGATACTGTTCTACTGTTTGAAGAAGTTCCTGGTGTTCCTTGGGAAAGAGGAGCTGCTTAAGGGCGTGAGGCCCGCCAAGGCGAAAGACATCAAGGTGAAACCCGGAGACCTTCTGACTCGCGAGGATTTGCAGAAGCTTTTGGAGGCTTGCTCTACCGTCCGTGGTAGGGCGTTTCTAATAAGTTTGTATGAGAGCGGAGCGCGCATAGGGGAGATTCTGAACTTGGAGGTCAGGGATCTGGTGTTCGACGACGACGGGGCACTGGTGCATCTCGAGGGGAAGACCGGGGCGAGGCGGATAAGGCTCGTCGAGAGCGCGCCGATGCTGCGGCGGTGGGTTGACGAGGCCAAGCGAATCAGTGCGCGGTATGTTTGGTTCGGGCCTGACGGCGGGCCGTCGAAGTATTCGGCGGTCATGAAGTTCCTCAAGAAGACTGCTAAGACTGCCGGTCTAAGGAAGAAGGTGTACCCGCACCTGTTCAGGCATTCCAGAGCTTCTGAATTGGCGCAGAAGCTCCGGGAGCCGCAACTGCGGGCGTTCATGGGCTGGACTGGGGCAAGCGACATGCCGCGGATATATGTGCACCTTAGCGCGCAGGATATCGATAGAGCTATTGTGGAGCTCTATGCGCAGCCACAAGAGAAGAACGTCGGGATGGATGAAATGGCCCAGTTCTATGCATTCTGGAGGACGATGAAGGTAGTTGGACGGAATTCACCAGAGCAATGTCAAGCGCCTCGGTGAAGAGGATGGTCGAGCCTTTGGACGAGATCAGGCCGTAGCGTAACTCAGGGCAGTCGATTACGGTGCTGACCTTTGTACCGTTGCCGCGGGTCTCTAGGGCTGAGAGGATGTCCTGCCACATCACCGGCAGGACTACTGTAAGGCAGCCGTTTGCCTCGGTTACGCTACGCAAGAGCAGCCTCCTGACGACGTCGGGGTCTTGCCTGCTGTTCCTAACGAGCTTTGCGTCCTTGAACTCGTGGATGCGCTCCACCAGTTCGGGCGGCAGGTGGTTTAGCATATAGGCCCAGAACTCCCAATGGCTGCAGAGCGACTCGAGGGTATCGGAGAGCAGCGAGAGCCGCGAGTTGACTAGCTTGCCGGCGCGAGTCCGCATGTACCCGCCGTTATCCCGTTCTATGAGCCCCATGGCCTCAAGGTCTTTGGCCTTCGTGCTCGTGTTGGGCGCGTTCGTCCCCACGACGCGCCTCAGCTCTGAGAGCCGCATGGGTTCGCCCAGGGCTTCAAGGATGCCCATCCGTATCCTCGACGAGGCTAGCGTCCGGAGCATATAGGGAGCGTCCATTTCTTACTTATAAGTAAGACAAGCTATTTATAACTAAAACTATTTAAATTGAACCCTCCATAAAACTACCATGGGAAAGGAGAGACGAGACTATCCGGAGATCTGCGCAGCCGCACTCAAGACCCTAGACTCGGGACCTAAGACGGTCAACGAAGTCGCCTCCACACTCGAAGCCGGCTGGGTGACTGTGGATAGGGCACTCGCCTTCCTTGAAAGCCTGGGCCATGTGGAAAAGATTGTCAAGAGGCCAAAGGTATACCGAAGAACTAGGGTCATGCCGGTCTCAGACGGGTTTATTAACGACCTAAGCATAATTATAAAGTCCAAGGGTTCCCGCTATCACAGTTTGCAGGAATGCCTGGACGAAGCCCTCCGAGACTTCATCCGCAGGGAGAGGTCCATAAAGAGATACTGATGGCCCTAAAAAGAGTGTCATCCGGGATAAAGGAGCTCGATGTGATGTTAGGCGGGGGCATCCCGCAGGGCGATATTGTCTTGTATTCTGGTGCGCCTGGGATAGGAAAGACGGCCGCCTGCCTGCAGTTCGTCGCCGATGGGATTAAGAAGGGCGAGGATTGTATCTACGTTGCCAGCGAGGAGACGCGGGGGAAGCTCCTTGAGCACGCTAAGCTCATGGGCTTTGACTTCGAGAAGGCCGTAAAGGCGAAGAAGCTTGAGATCTTCCAGGTCGAGGACATTGCCTTCTCAGACCCGCTCGGCAGGCGGTGCCGGCTGCCGCGGGACGCGGAGCCCAGGATGGAGCGGCTGGTGGCGTCGGTCAAGAAGTGGGCCGAGAAGTGCGCCGGGAAGCGGCTTGTGGTTGATTCGCTGATATTCTACGCTGTGGACGACAAGGCCATGCACAGTGTCCTTCTGAACAGCGAGCTCTTCAGGGAGCTTGCGGGGCTTGGGATGACCACGATAATCGTGTCAGAGATGTCTGCCGAAAGCAAGGCTTACAGCCGCGACGGAGTGACTGAGATACTTGCAGATGGGATATTGCTGTTTGCGCATGAGGTCGTCAAGGGCAAGGGCTTCAAAACTATTGAAGTGGTGAAGATGAGGGACAGCAAGATCAAGGACGAGGTAAAGCGGTTTGAAGTAGCCAAAGGCGGCATCAGGTTCTTAAAATAATCCAAAAAATCAAAATGGAACGTGTTTCGACGGGAGTATCGGGTTTGGACAAGCTGATAGAAGGCGGGATACCGAAGGGCTCAACAGTCCTTGTTTCTGGGGCTCCGGGCACCGGGAAGACAATACTGGCAATGCAGTTCCTCGAGGCGGGTCTAAGGAAAGGTGAAAAGGCCGCATACATCACTATCGAGGAGCAGCCGGCGAAGATAGCAGCGCAGGCCGGGCAGTTTGGCATGTTCAAGAAGGCGCCGGACATGATTTCCGCGAAGGACATCAAGTACGACATGGCGGCGAAGAAGCCGGAGAGCATGGAAGAGAAGATAAAGCTTGTGCTCGAGAAATTGGGGAAGATGAGACCGGGCAGGGTCGTGATTGATTCGGTGAGCTCGCTGACGCTTGAAGACGGCAATGCACGGAGGCTAACGAGGATGCTAATCGAGGGCTTAAACAAGGTCGATGCTACGTGTGTACTAACTGGTGAGGCGCTCAATGGGGATTACCCGGATGATGTTACAGCGTTCTTGTCCGACGGCGTCATCTTGATGAAAAAACAAGCAGTAGGAATCGAGGAAACAAGATCCCTTATCGTCGACAAGATGAGGGAAACCAAAATAGATGGAGGAGTCCACTCCCTAGAGTTTGCGAAACAGGGCCTCAAAGTGGCTTAGATAGGTGATTATGTTTGCTAGGGCACTGAAGTGGTTTTTGTGGCAGCTTGCGTATGCGAACTTGTTGTTGGCAGTTTCAACGGCAGGGGCAGTTTACGTAGTAGGTCTGCTTTTGAACTTACCCGCAAATCCTACTCCCGCAGCCATCTTGTTTTTGGTCACCTTCGCCATTTACAACTTTAATCGCCATACCGACAAGCGTGAGGATGAGATAAATCACCCACGCCGCGTAGCATTTATCAAAAAATACGGGAAGATTTTGGTAATCCTTTCAGTATTTGCATATCTGTTAGCTATATGGTTATCCTTATATGGCGGCGCTGGAGCACAGTTGCTGGTTATGGTACCCTTGGTAACCTTGGTCCTTTACAGCCTTAGATGGTTCCCTAAAAACGGTGACATCTCCGAACGCCTCAAGGAAATATTCGTCATCAAGAATCTTGTTGTGAGCGCTGCCTGGGGGGGCACGGTCACATTTTTGCCCGTACTCTATTTTGAAGCCCCTATTTCGACAGCCACATTGTGTGTATTCATCTTCTTCTTCCTGCGGTTCTTCATCAATACGGTTGTTTTTGACTTGAGGGACATAGCCGGCGATTTAAAGGAGAAAATAAACACAATACCCGTAGTGCTAGGATATAAGCGTACGCGCAATATATTCCAAGTACTGAACGCCTTTATAGGTCTGTCATTTGTTCTTGCCGTTCTTCTGAGTATCTTGCCATTGATAGCAGTTCTTTTGCTGTTCAGCACACTCTATAGCTTTATCTATTTGACTTATCTTAAGTCCGAGAAGAATATTCACTTTGTCTGCGACGTCATAGTGGATGGGGAATATTTCGTGCTGGCTGCATTTTATTACCTGATGGTTGTTTATAGCGCCGTACGCTTTTAGACAATGAAAGATGTTGTAGTCTCATGGTTTCTCAGGAATATAATTCTGCCCAAGATTGAGGACATAAACAATCCGGGTTTCATAATACTGAAGTTGTCCGGCGAGAAACGCGAGACTTATCTGCGCGAGGTAATGTTCCCGGAACAGCTCTTGACGACTATCGAAAAGAGTGTTGTGGCTAAATACGGGGCTGCAGGCGGACAGGCCATGTACTCGGCAGGTAAGAAATTTGGCTGGGAGTACGCGTCGACGTCTAATTTTAACAGGATAAGCGAGTCGTCGGTAAAGGAGCTTGAGTCATTTTCTTACAATCTGGTTAGGTACATAGAGTGCAGCTTTGCGTCGAAGTTGACGCATAAGTTAGATCTGAAGAACAAGCTTTTTAGGATACTGATGAAAGACTTTGTGATATGCAGCAAGGACGGGTTTGGATACTTGATGAGCAGTGGTGGCATATCCGGGATTTGGGCATTCATGATGCACGATAAGTCTGTCGAAGGCATCGAGCCCAAGTGCCAAGGCCGGGGGGATCGCATGTGTGAAGTCATTTGCGCCCCCCTCAAAGTCCTGCGAGGTATGGGGCTGAAGCCTAAGTTCGTTGAAACCGATCTACAAGAGCGAAAGATCACAAAGGAATACCTTAGTTTTAACAAAATTAGAACGGCGTCATACGCAACAAAATCGATGAAGGATATGGTTGCTTCGGGCATGTTTGAGCATGCCCACGGGATCATGAACTTCAGGAAGGAGCGATACTTCTTGCTGGAGTCTAGTTGCATATACCTGCTTGAAAAAGAGCTGTGTAAGCTCAAGGGTGGCGATGGATTGATGTACAAGCTTGCCTTTGACTTCGGAAAATCGCTTGTTACTGGGCCGCAAACCCCTGCGTTCATAACTGACTATATGTCCGCTCTTGGATGGGGCGATGTATATGCCAGTGTGAAGGATGGCCATTATAGGGTAGTGTCCTTACACTACCCCTGGACGGAATATGCCGCCGACTCAAATTTCATAATATTCAGGGGCTTAGTTTCAGGCATGCTCTCAAAAATAACCGGTAAACAGGTAGACTTAAAAGAGGTTCAATCAAGTTTAACTTCGGGGTCGCTGGATATAATAGCTTCTTAGCTATTTCTCGATTTTTCTGAGGAAGTAAGCTGTCGGTTTGCCCAAGAGCCGAGTAAGGCTATAAATTTCATCTACGCACTCCACAACTTCTAGTTTTTCCAGTTCACGTAGCTCTTGGCGGACCTCATACTTATCAGCTTCCACAAAATTGACGATTTCGTCAAAGAACCTTGCCTTCTCGTTCAAGCAGAGGATTATTCTTACTCGCAGGTCATTTGCGAATATCTTGCGCGCTAGTGGTGCCGCCTCATACAGTTCAGGAAGCTTTGCCATATTTAGATTTCAATTTAAGACCTAAAAAACGGGTCGGGCCGATTAGTTTGCCTGGAGGTAAGATCACTTTGGCTTGGGTGGCCCTCTGAGAAGGCAAAACGGGCCCGGTCTGGTGTGGCGGGCATAGCGTAACCAAAGCCGTTACGCTACAAGATTCGAGTTACGCTACAACGCGCAAAAGTTACGCTACAAACTTAAGATCTGAGTTACGCTACAGCGCTTGTAGCGTAACTAAAAACATGCATCGGTCGGACCACCGCTCACTTTTAATTTTCCTTAAAACAGCTAATCTAAGGCACTTTCCAGCTTCCTTAGACCATCACATTGCGCGCAGTTTAAAGAACTCTTTTGAGACAAAAACCGGATAATCTGCACTCAGGTTTGATTATAGAAATTCTCAGAAAAAGATAGTGCAGTCGCCCCATTCTACCACCGCTCACTGCTCAAACCGGGGTCAGTTTTAATACCCCCTTCGAGCAAAAAGATGCGGCAGTAAGCCAAGTTTAAGGAACGAAAATGACACAAGATTTCAAGAAACTGAAAGTCTATGACGAGGCATATCGCCTTGCGAAAGACTTGTACAACGAGCTAAAGGACGTGAAGAGCAACTTCCGGCTGAAGGAGCAGATCTTCGGCTCGACGACCGCGATCTGCGCCAACCTAGCTGAGATGTCGGCCTTCGACAACAAGAACGCGCAGAGGCAAAAGGTGGCGACGTGCCTAGGCGAAGCGAACGAGACAGAGTTCTGGCTGAACTTTTGCAAGGATGTCGGGCTTCTAAACGAGAGCAAATTCAAGGACTTCGCGAACCGGCTCAAGATAACCCGGATGATGCTCTTCAACCTGCACAAGGCAGTCAAAGCGGAGGTGGAATAAGATGTACAAAAGACTGATCAAGGGGAATTGGTACCTATATAGATCCGTGCGAAAGGACGGCACAGTCTACGGCATGTATATGGGCAAGGCATAATCTCCCTATAGTCCGCTTCCAACTATTTCTTCATGCAAGTTACGCTACAAACTTGAGATTCGAGTTACGCTACAAAACCTGAAATATTCGCCAAAGTTACGCTACAAGTGCGGGTTACGCTACAGGCCCGTGAACAGGACCGGACCGGTTTGAGGTTCTTAGAGGCGCGGAGCTTCTTACGCTAAGTCTCCTGCTAAGATACGCGAGCGCCGACCCAAACAATTATCTTTCTGGTCCAAAAACTCGAAGGTAGAATAGAACAAAAAACTGCAGCACTATTGCAAGATTTTTAGTTTCATCGAAGAGCGCTTTCTCAGATTTTCTAAAACGGGTAGTTTTCTTGTAATAAACTATAGATTTAGTCCCTACCGTATACCTTGCATGAAGAATACTATTTCTAAAATCCCCCTCAAATAGCTCAGAAAGGGTTCTCTCATTTTCCTCAAATCTTCGAAGAATCTCCAAGAACGGCCCCAAGGTTATATATTCCCTGTCTTTGTCTTTGCCTTTGATTTGCCGATAAACTTGAATTAAAAAATCTTCAGAGACTACATTTTTAAAAATTTCTTGCATCGAACAATACAGAATAGCCAATATTCTCAGTTTGTATTTCATATCTAGAGTTGTGCTCCCCATTACATGGTTTATAAATTTTGGGTACTCTAGCGCTTCTTTGAGGGTATGCTCATCCCCTTTTATGGACAGCCTAAGCACCTCCTGTTGCGTTTTTATCCAAATCACAAACTCGAGTGCTTTAAGGACGCGTCCTTCAAGTTTCTTAGTGGTTGCTTTGTCATTAAAAAAGTTTTTCAGTGCAACCTCATATTGCGTGTCAAATCTCTTACTCGTATATAGCCCCCGGATGCCGTGTAACCAAAGATATGCGTCTATCAGACTTCCCGTTGTTAAGCGCTCTACATTTTTATAACGTCCCAAATAGGTCCTTGCTTGTTTAATTTCCACCCTCAAATTAGATAATGTTTTCATTGGGTAGCTTCGACAATTTTAATCTCTTCTTCCGTCAGCCCATACAACTCGTAGACAAGCTTGTCTATCTGCTTGTCGACGGCGTCGATTTGGCGCTGTAGCGTAGTTTTTTCGTCCGGAGTTTTTGTGTTAGCTATTCGTTTGTGAAGATCTACAATCTGAGAAACCCTACTCTCTATTAAGCTTCTCTGCTGTTCCGATGCTTGGATGATTGGTAATTGTTCTATATATTGCTTATTTGCAGCGAAATAACCTCCATGGAATGTCGTTGCCACGCGTTTCAGATAAAAGTCAAGTAAACGTGAGTTTAATAGCGCACAGAGATATTTCAAGCTTTCTGCCCCATCCCTTGTAGTAATCCCATAACCGCCAGTTGTAACATTGATAAAATAAAGGTTGTCTACATAATCGGGATATGCAGCAAGATTGGTTATCATATACGGAATCATAATCTTGGGATTTTCCCACATCGCCAGATTTTGTGTTCGCCCAAACCGATACCATCCAGTATCTCTGAATTTACCTTTTTCCCTGCTAGATAATAACTCGCGGTTTTGGTTTAGATATGCCCACGCTAATGGAAAATTCTCTTGCATCTCCTTTTGCGTAAAAAGTCGAGCCTGACCGTTGTTTACTTCGTAAGGGAACAGCACAAGCGCAGTTGGCTTAGCATAATAGCGTCCAATGCTTCCGCTTCTTACTACACGTTTGAGAATTGCTGATTCTATCAGAATGGGTTTACCAAGTTCGACAGATCTTACTTCGGTTACACCTTTACACTCACCTTTAAAATCTTTAAACAAGAAAACAGTATCCGCACTAGTTATTGGCCCCTGATAAATTCTAGCAGCGACACCGATTAATTTGGTCGGGATTTTGCTAAGCTTCTCAAACAGCTCAGCGCTTTTCCCCGTCACAAAGTTCCATTCACTTTGAGTAACCGTTTTCAAATCAAGTTTGCCCTCTTCAACTTTTTTAAACGCACGCCAAGCATCCAAATCACCAACTTTGGCGAAGCTGAATTTTCTGGCCTTATTGTCTTTGGTCAAGAACAACAAGCACGTATACGTAGTCGCCTTTTCAAACACCTGTTGGTCACTGAAGTGCACAATCTCGCTTAAATTTTGCCCATCTGCTATCAGTTTTCTAAGCGGTTCGCCATACTGCGCATTGAAGAACTTGTGCGGACAGATGAAACCTAACCGACCCCCCACACTCAAAAGGCTTAACCCTTTCTCGATGAACACCACATAAATGTCATAATTCCCTTTGCTTGCTGACGCATATTCCTCTTTGTAAAACTCAACCTCTATCGGGGCCCACTCTTTCATAGCTTGTATCCTTATGTAAGGCGGATTCCCGATCACCGCATCGAACTTGAACGGGAACTCTTTTTCCCAGTCAAACACATTGACCTTCTGCTGTTCCTCTGCAGTCAGCCTAGTCTGCCCGGCATAGAACTCCGGCCCGATCAGGCTGTTCCCGCACTTGATGTTGTTATCCAAATCCGGCAGCGCCCTCTCGCGAACAAGCTTCTTCTGCGCCAATAACGTGTCTTGGTTCTCGTTCTCCAAGACCTTCAGCAATAAGTTAAGCTTCGTCACCTCCACAGCCTGCGAGTCAATGTCCACGCCATGGATGTTATTCAAGAGTATCCGTTTCTTCTCCTTAGTCGTTAGGTACCACTGACCCCCTTTGCCCTGGTAAACCTCATCTTTGAACTTCTCCGGCTTGTTCGCCACATACCAGTCCCGATGATAATCCAACAACTTGGTATACGCCCCTATCAGGAAGCTCCCGGAGCCGCACGCGGGGTCTAGAACCTTCAGCTCGGAGACCTGCTTAGGTGTCTTTCCCTCGACCAGCTTCCCAACAGTGTTCTCCACAATATAATCGACGATATACTTTGGTGTGTAATAGACCCCACCCGCTTTCTTGACCTCTGGCTTTTCTTCCACAACCGCCCGGTGGGCGGGCGTCAGCCTGATCACCTTCCCTAAAAACTGTTCATAGACATTCCCCAAGATGTCAACGCCCAGGACCGAGAACTCGTAGGGGCATTTTGGGTAATATAGCCTCTTTATGATGTCCTGCAAAGGCTTATCATCGATTTGGATGGCCGTCGTCAGCTCATCGGGCGAAGACTTCCTCCCGCGCTCTTCCCTGAAGTGGAAGAGCCCGGAGTTGTATTTCTCGTCTGCAGCTTCAAACAGCTCCTTAAGCCGCTTGTAAACCTCCCCCTTAGACGCCAGCTCCTGCAGCTGCCCGTAGGGCTCTATGCCCCTGTCCTCGCATATCCTCAGAAAGAGGATCCTGTCGATTGTCTTCTGAACGGCGAAGTTCATCTCGGGTATGCTGAGCCTTATGTTCTTCAGGGCGATGTTCTTTGCCAGCTCCTCGCGCCAACTCTCGATCTCCTTGAGGAACTCGTCGCCGACCTCAGAAGTCCCTCTTTTACCTTTAACCCCTTCGGCGAACTTGTCGAATGAACCTTGTTCTATCGCAGCCTTCGAAAACACGCTCGCAATCTCATCCCACTTCGCGGCATAATCAGTATACTTAATCAGCATCACCCTGGCCACGCTCGCCGCATCATTGGGATTTGGCTTCACATTGCAGTCATAGACCGCGAACTCCTCAAAGTCAGTCAGTATCGCAAGGGGCAAATCGGCGTTCCAGGAATACCTGCGTACTTGGTAAGCCGGAGCGACATCTCTCTCCACGCTCACGGACGGCTTCTTGGTCTCAAGGAAGAACTTCCTCGTCCCGCCTATCCTGAAGGAGTAATCCGGCGCCTTGGTGGTCGCCCCTATCTTGAGCGCGTCCTCGTGGATGACGTCTTTGTACGCCTCCGCTTTCCCAGACTTGTTATCCACGTCCCAGCCCAAGGCTTCGAAGAGCGGGTCGACAAACTCGCGCCTTACCTGGGTCTCGTTGTAGCTTGCGTTGAGGTACTCCCTCTTGTTCCGCTCGAAGCGCTCTACAAGTTCCAAAACCTTAGGCGGTGCAGCCATCGCTTATTCTACAACGCCTCAAACTAAAAGCCACGTAGCGTAACCCGCGCTTTTATTCGGGTCCTCGCTAATCATCGCAAGAACAGGACCGAGGACTCAAGACAGAAGACTCTGTTTCCCTTAGCATCCAAGACCGAAGACCCACGACTGGCGGCTCCAAATTCCCGCCGGGGGCTCTTCACCTTTTGTCCAAATCCCGCCCGATAATTTATCTTCGCTTAGGCCTTAGTTAGGCATGTCCGCACACGAATTGAAACTAGGCTTACGAATAATACCCTACAAAACAGGCCTGCTAATCAGCAAGAGAAAACGGCTGGATAGGCTGAGGGCACATCTATTTGGGGATTCCTATGCCCGAGGGTTTGCATTTAGAGTTGATAAGGGACACCCGAACGATGAGCTCTTTTTTACCAGTGAAGAACTAAGGGGCGTTCTTGAGAAAAATCCCGATTGGCATGGCAGACTTATTGGTCACATAGATTACGAGATAGCTCCACGCGCAGATCGTAAAACCCGACGCTTCAATCGTGAACACCCTAAGCATGCGATACCTGCGAAATCTCTTTACACCCTACAATATTACCCATTTATGTTCCCTGAGGCGGGTTCGGCGAAACTGGATGTGTACTATGATATGACCCACAAGGGGATTGCAATAGGGTTGGAGGAAAGGACCATGAGGTTGATGGCAAAGAAATTTCCCAACTATAAATTCACCCCTTGGGGCCAGAATACGGATGCCCGGCAGGACCAGCTTAAAAAATGGGGGGTCGATAAAGATTGGTATTCCCCCGCTGAGTACGCTAATCATCTAGCTACTGTTCTCGCAGGGTGGAATAGAGCGCCGAGAGAGAAGCGTAGTCCTAAGAAAGGGGCTCTTAAAAAGTTGTAAGAAACTCGCCGGGGGCTCTCAGGATTCTTGGCGTAGCTCGAGCCCCCGGCTTATGCCAAGAAGGGTTTCTTGGCTAATGAACTTCTTGTCATCCCGCCGGGGCTCTTCACCTTTTGTCCAAATCCCGCCCGATAATTTATCTTCGCTTAGCCCTTAAGCAGGCGATGCCAAAACACGGCTTTGTCATAGCGCCATTCAACCTGGAATCGAAAGCGCAGAACCTGAAGAAGCAAAGGCTTTACGGCAGCTTCAAGCAGTATCTCAAGACGGGCATGTCCCGATTCCCTCCGGGAGTCACTATGCCCCGCCTGCTCGAGACGATGGGCATAGCCGAACGGCGAAAATACGGAACCGTCATAGACCTGGATGCTTTGACCACAATTGCTTATCACCCTGCAGGGGACGAAGCTTTTAAATATCTGTATTCGATGCAGACTATGGTCGACCCGAAGAGGGTCAGGGACTCTCACAGGGAAGCGCTGAAGGTGGTGCACCAGCTGATTTCCATGGGCCACGAGGTCCACGTGCAGGATTCCGGGAAGCCCTCGCAGGCGGGTTTTGTCCGGATGTCCAGGAGGATGGGCGCGAAAGTCGAGACGGTGCCGCGGCACGTTGTCGAGGACCGCGACGTTATGGCCGAGATTCAGCCAAGCATGGTTTGGGCACGCGACCAATATCTGAAAATCGGCGGCAAGAAGGAGCGGCCGAGGAGCGATATGGAGTCGCTGATGTATGCCCCCGAATCGCATTTCTTCGGGGAGGGCGGGCAGATAGTCCAGGTAGGCCCCAAGCAATACGCCATTTCGGAGTTGTTGACCGAAGACCCGCGCGTCCGCGAGTACGAGCGCAAGGGCTATGACTTTCACCCCATGCCGATAGGGCACATGCATGAGCTAGTATTGTCCGACGTCATGGGCGCTAAGATGTATACCACTAACTCCCATATCGACATGGTCCTCGGCGGCGTGCCCGAGAAAGGCGTCGTCGCCGTGGACCCGCATTATCTCGCTGACCACCGCCTATCCATCGAGATGATGAGGGATAAGTACAAGCTTAAGGTGGTCGAAGTCCCGAAGGAGGAAGCGGACCGCCATCCTGCAAACTTCCTGCCCCTCGGCGACGGGCGGGTTCTTGTTGACAGCGGCGCGCCAAAATTCATCAAGAGGCTTGAGGATGCGGGCGTCGAGGTCGTGCCGACAAAAGCGCCTATAGATTCGCTGATAGTCTCGAAGGGCGGGCTTCATTGCATGTTCAACGAGCTGTAAGCTGCGTTTCATGCGCGCACCCTTTTTATTCCCCCTGCAATATACGTCATGCACCTTTCCACTAACATGCGCCTCCCGTTTTGCAAGCCGAAGGAAAAGGACGAAGCCGGGGAGCAAGCCCGCCGCATCGTATCCCGCCGCTTAAGCAGGATCAGGAGGGGCGAGAAGCTGGAAGCGGTATCAAAAGACACTGAAGAGCTTGTAGGCGGCCTTGCCCACGGCGACGGGTGATGCGCCATGCGCGCGCCGCCATGCTCATACGTGCGGCTGCAAGCTTCCGCTTTTTCCCATTGACCCCGTAATCCTATCATGCTCCGAAGGCCGCCTGAGCACGCCCCGGAAGTCGAGAAAGCCGTAAGCGCCCTTCCGCGGGTCTACAAGAAGATAGTATCAAACCATACGCCCACTATAAACAAGCTCAATCGCCTGGTGCGCCTCTCGGGCGAGCGCGGGCTGACCGAGCCCGAACACCACGAGGTATCCGTCCTGTTAGCACACCTGGGCCAGGGGGTGTTTCACGATTATATGCGCGAGGCAGACAAATACGACAGCCCGTCGCTCATGCGCGGCGTGACATTAAAGTCCCGCAGGCGCACGTTCGAAAGGGATTTCGGCCACATACCCGGCCGCTTGGAGCAGGCAGAAGTGCTGAAACAGTGCGTCGGCAACTCCCTGGCGCAGGGCACGATACTCGGGGCCGCCGGCGCGGCAGTAGGCGCCTTTGACATGCCGGAGCACTCGGTGGCGACAGTGGAGATAGGCGGGAGAAAGCGCGTCCTTGAATACAAGTTCCTCAAGGAGCGCGGCTATGCGCCCACTGTCGAGGAGTATATCCGCGAGCTGGCGGCCGCCCGCGACGACCCAGCCCATTCGATGCATTATCTCGCCAACAGGGTGCTTCCGGCAGGCAAGCCTACCGCGGAGCGCATCAGCGGGCGCATGAGGCATATCAGCGGCGAGCGCGCCGCGCTCTCATACGCCCACAGCAACTGGGCGTCTGAACTCATCTTGATGGGCAAGCACTCAAAGGCGGCCCGGCAGGCGGAGATGGCGACGGGCCTTGACCCCGGGAACTACCACGCGTACGTTGCCCTTGGAAGCGCCCTCAGCCAGATGGGCAAGCGCAAGGCGGCATATACGGCATATTCAAAGGCGGTGGACCTGATGCCCGAGGTCTCGTCGTCCCACACGGAGTGGGGTTTCGCCCTTTCGAGGGGGGGCGACCTCAGCGAGGCCGAATCGCATTTCAGGGAAGCGATACGCCTGAACCCGAAGGACCGCAGGGCCCACATGGGCCTTGGGAAGCTCCTCAAGGGCCGATGGCCCCAAGATGCCGAGAAGCAGGAAGAGGCCCGTGAGCTGCTCACGAAAGCCGCCAACCTGCTGGCCGATAAAGCGCGCATGGAACGGATGCGGGAGGAATACGCAAAGGAGCTCAGGTCCAAACTGGGGATAAAAGAGCCGAAGGCGCAAAAGAAGCCTATCCGCAGAAGGGACTGAACGGCAGCATGCCAAGAGGCGCCATCCCTGTGGATGCACTAACTGAGCGCCTCACAAGAACTTGTCCCACAGCCTGGACGCGAAGAGGACGACTATTGCCACCATCAGCGCTATCAGCAGTATCCCGGCAACCGCCTTAAGCTTATGTTTCATCTTGGATTACGGTTTCCAATATCTGTTTTCAATAACTGCTTCTAATCCTTACTTCGACGCCTTGTCGTAAATCGACATCGCCTCGTCCACGCTCTTGCCGTGCAGGGTTATCGCCGATATCGCGTCGCACATGGCGGTTGCCTCTTTAAGCGGCTTCTGGTGTATGTTCCTGCCCGTCGCGTTACCAAAGGCCCCGCTGACGAATATCTGGTCGTGCAGTTGCTGCAGGAACTTCCTCACATCTGTTGAAGACCCGCCGGCGCAGACGACTTTGGTCCTGCCCGCTGCCTTCACCGCTTCCTTGAATACTTCTGCCGACTCGGCCCCTTCTTTCTTCGGGTAGTTGACCTTGACGAAGTCCGAGCCGAGGCATGCCCCGGTGCCCGTGGCCCCGGCTATCAGGTGCGGGTCCTTCTCATCCTTCACCGCCTTACCCCTCGGATATATCCACAAGACCGTTATCAGCCCGCTCTTGTGGGCGTCAAGGACTATGTTTGCCGCGTCGTTGAGCATTTCATTCTCAAACTCGCTGCCGAGATAGATTGTATAGCCGACTCCGACCACTTTGAGCCCCGGATTCGCTTTCTTGAACTCCACGACCTTGTCCACGCCCAGCCATTTCCCGCTGGCGGGGTCCTTCTGGTCTGTTTTGACAAGGTGCGTCTTGGAATTGAGTTTCACTAAGTAAGCGACGCTCTTATAATCGTTCGCATACCTGGATATGAGCCCAAGCTGGGAGGCGAAAATCCCAATCTCCGACTGGGAGGCTATCCTGAACATGTGCTCGGGGTCGGCGTCCTCGGGCGCGATCTCCGGGCCGTAAAAATCGTCATTCAGGTGCTCTACCTTCTGGTCGCCGGCGAAGAGCATGAGCCTTCCCGTAGACTTCGTGGCCTCGAGATAGTTCTTCACATACTCGTCCCTTGCGGCCTTTGGCACGTCCGCCGGCACCGGGACGTCCCTCGCAGTTATGTTAAGAGCCATTTTTATTCTAACACATTTACTATTCCCGTTATAAAAATCTGGTGCGCGGTTTATAACCTGCTGCATCATGCGCGATATCCCAAAATGGAAGGCAAGACGCTTGACGACTCGATAAGCCGGATGGACGCCGGCCTAAGGAAGATAATACTCACGATAGCGAAGGTGTCGGCTGATATGCGCCTTGACTTCCCGGAGAAGAGAGGCGCCGCCGGCAGCCAAAACGCATACGGCGAGGAGCAGCAGAAGCTGGACGTCTGGGCCGACGGGATATTGACAAAGAAGCTGCTGGCGACAGGGGAGGTAAAAGCCGTCCTCTCCGAAGAGCAGGAGCAGGCGACGATGGGCAAGGGGGCCTACACGGTCACGATGGACCCGCTAGACGGCTCTTCCAACATAAAGAGCAACAATATCTTCGGCACGATAATCGGGATACACAAGGAGAAGGAGATACTTGCCAAGGGGCGAAGCCAGATAGCCGCTTTCTATGTCATGTATGGCCCGGTGACAAGCATCGTCATGGCGACGGGCGAGGGCGTCAGCGAGTATGACTACGACGACCGGTTGAAGAAGTTCATAATGACGCGGGAGGGGATAACACTGCCCGAGAAG
>JBFYKJ010000039.1:0-4125 GCA_041306005.1 Candidatus Altarchaeota archaeon
GCCAAAAAGCGGGAGATAACCGAGGCGATGCGGTAGAGCAGGCCCGTAGAGTGCGACATGATAATGACGCAGGAGGGGTCCTCGGTATACCAGCACGCCTGGATAGAGCACCCGAACCTCAGGTCCGAGGGCAGGGTGCTGAGCGGCTCGATGAGCATGATGGGGGCCGCAACAGGTACGCCCTCCGGGGTGCCGAGCATGCCGGGGGGCATGCCGTCCGGGATGCCGGGGGGTATGCCGTCCGGGATGCCGGAACTGCCTTCAGGGCTGTCGGACATGCTGGGGGGCATGGCCGTCGCCGTGCCCGGCATGCCCGCGGGAGCCATGGGCGGGGCCGGCACGACGATGAAGGGCATATCGAAGGGCGGCGTCATGTATGTGAACGTGCCCTCGATGTTCTGCAAGAAGTGGATTAAGATAGACTACGCGGCATTCGGGGTCGAAGTGCCGACCGCCCAGAAGGTCGAGGAGTACTGGGCCGACCCGCCGTCTTACATGCAGATAAACTGCTGGGAAGTCGAGGACATACCGGACAGCTACTTCGAGCTGCCCGCCGGGGCTGAGACAACAGACTTGCAGACCTTGCTGAGCGCGGTAACCGACATTGAAAACATGTTCAGCGGGGGCAGCATCGGCGATCTGGAAGGCGCAATAGGGAAGATTGGCTTCCCGTTCGACCCGTGTGAGGAAGAGCCTACAGGGACGCTGCCGGTCGACGTCGAGGACTACTGCAAGCTCAAGCCGGGCGAGACGCTGGGGGAGTATGAACCGCAGCCAGAGCTTAGCCCCGCTTATTGCCCCATAGGCGGCATGCCGCCCGCGGGCTTGGAACCGCCGCCCAAAAGCGGGTGGCCGGCGAGGGCAAAAGTTTGCCTGAACAGCATGAGGACGTGGGTCCAGGATGCAAGCGACTGGGCAGGCGAGAAGGAGGCATTAGCCGGGGATTATTACGCCAAACAGTGGGGGCAAAGCGGGAACCCGCTTTGGGCGATACCTGCCGTCGCGTCCTACGGCGGCAACGACCTGATATCGACCCTATGCGAGCCCACAGACTGGGTCCAGTCGGCCGTGATGTTGGATGACCCGGACGTTGGGCGCGGCACGAAAGTGTGCGTTGCCCTTGCCATGGCGCTGCCGATAGCCTCTGGCGCATTCGGCAAGAAGGTTGCTAACATAGTGAGCGGGTACGCCGATGAGGCGGTGGGGGCTGCCACACGGAAGGTGGATAACATTTTGGGTCGTGCGCCCGCATCATCAGCCAGCAAGCTAGATGTGGCCAGGGCAGTGGATGTGGGCGATGCGAGCACGGCCGACGCCTTCAAGGCCGGCACGACAGGCACAGCCAATGCGCGCCCGTCCTCCGGGATTAATGTGCCGGACCCCAACACGGAAGCCAAGTCCGCAGCCAGCATAAAGGATTCTGTCGTGCAAAGCGCAGGGCCTTATAAAACCACCGCTAAGGAGTTCCTTAAGGTCGGCGACTCCGGGAAGACATACAAGCGGATCATGGATGACTTCGTTGAGGAAACTAAGAACAATATAGATACGCCCATAATTACGGCAGAGGGCAATTACCGAAAGACATACCTGATTCCCGATGACTTGCCGAGGAGTTCCCTGCCCCCGGGCATTTTGACTGCAAAAGTTCCTGAAGGCCCAGTTGCGGTGAAGGTCATAGACTACGCGCCCTCGATGGGGCCTGGCGGCAAGTGGGGGGACGCGATGGACTTTGAGGGCTCGCCGGGGCTGACGCCGAACGAACTCCCCCACGTCGACCTAATAAATGAGAGGGACAACATGGCCGAGGTCAATAAGGCTTTGGCGGCCAAGGGCTATAAACGATTCTTCCCGGAGGTCTATGATGTCGAGTATAAAAGAACGCGCGTGGGTACGCTGACAAGAGGCCTCGAGGTAGACGAAGATGCGGCTAGGAGGGGGATGATGTGTGGAAAAACCGGTGACCCCATATATGCCGTAAAAGGCATGGCCAGTATGGAGAGGCTTCAGGAGAAATCGGTCAGGGACATAGAGTCCGAGTTTAAGGAGTTAATGGGGTCCACTCCAGACCCAACGTCCAAGGCTGAACAGCTATTGCAGAAGGTCAATGACAAGCTTAAACAGACTGGCGACGACCTTGACAGCCTACTGAAAGAGCACGACCTCATCTGGAACGACCCGCATGCGGAGAACATGGCGATGGCATTTGAGTACAAGGGGACAAAATATTACTCGGCGGAGGACGTCCTGGCATCCGGGGCGGACATAGGCGATGTCGAGGTCTATATGCGCGCCTATGAGATGGGCGGCGCGGTGAAAGAAGCCGGCAAAGGCGGGTTAGTCAGGCTAAAATACCGCGATGAGCTGAGAGTGCGCTAAAGTGACGTAATATAAAAAGTGGAACGGCAAATGAGAAAACTTGACGTCAAAGAGCTGAAGGGCCTAAGGCACAACCTCCACCCGATGGCTCAAGCCAGGCTTGAGGCAATAATAGGGGGGATACCAAAAAGGGGGCCGTGGACAGAAGAGAGCCTGGACAAAAAGCCGGCCGGCAGCCCGGGAATAATAATCTGCGACGTGTGCGGTAACACCTTCTGGGCCACCAATGAGAGGAAGGCCGTCATTGCGACCCGGGGCGGCCGTAGGCGATTAACTTGCGCCAACTGCGACTTTGGCCTCGCCCGAACTACAATGGGAAAGGGTATAACGAGCTCGCTGAAAACCGAGATAAATAGACTGGTGATACCATGAAAAAGATAATATTGTTGCTGGTATGCATATTGGCCCTGCAAGGCGCAGCGATGGACTCGCCGGAGTATGTGTTCGACTCCCAGGGAAGGGTGATTCTCATCGACTACGCGGACGACGGCTTCGATGTGGCGTACACCTATTGGGACAGCACCGGCGACCTTATCAAGACCGAGGACTTCGGCCACGGCACCAAGGTCGTGGGCTACGACCGGGAGAGGGACATCATCAGCGTCAAGTACGGCGGCGAGCCGTCGCTTGACACGACATTCTCTTATTACCCGGACGGGAGCGTCAAGTCGGTCAACAGGGGGGGCACGATGACGGAGTACGAGTACACCTTTTACGGGCTGGTGAGCTCCGAGAAGACCACTGTGGCAGGGGTGGAGACCACTACGGCCTACATCTATGACGACAACGGCAGGGTCGCCTTTGTCTACACCGGCGACAGCGTCGTCGAATACAAGTACGATGGGGCCGGCAGGCTGGCCTCCGAGGCGTGGACCTACAACATGGGCGGCAACGTGAGTGAGGAGCGGTTGGACTACACGTACGACGCAAACAGCAACCTGATAAAAGTCGAAAGCAGCGTGGAGGGCACTACCGAGTATGCGTACGCCGAAATCGCTGGCATGACCCGGCTCAAGTCGGTCTCGACAGACGGCCGGAGGGTCGACGTAGTGTATGACGGCAGCGGGGAGATAACGTCATACTGCGAGGGGAGCGACTGCCTCGCACTGGACAAGGAATACGAAGGCGGGCTGCTGGCATCCGACAGCCGATTCGACTACTTCTACGACAGTGAGGGGAGGCTTGTGAGACAGGCCTCTAAGGACCCAGGCACTCCGCTTGAGATAAGGTACACTTACTATGCCAACGGCCTGCTGAAGGAGGCTGCAGTGACCAACGGGGTGACGAGTAAGTATTATTATGATGCGCTCGACCGCGTCGTGAAGATAACCCGCTCTAAGGATGGGGAGTCTTATGACATATTCCCGGTGACGCCGATGGAGTTCGACGAGACCATGGCGAAGAGCGAGTTCGGGTCGGTCGCCGTGTATTCCGGGGCGTCGGGCGCCACCGGGGGCGTGGCGGCGGCCTCCGCAAGGGAGCCGGCACAGCCAAACTACCCGTTGTATGCGGCCATAGCTGCAATTGGGCTCATAGGTGCGTTCTTCTTATACCGCAAGTCCGGGCGGTGATCGCGCCGTGGGCAGCCTTTTTCCCTTCCCACGCTCTAATTCCACGGGGGCAACATGGCCAAGGTTCTCTGCTTTCTGACGGTGATAGGGCAGGACAGGCAGGGCATCATCGCGCGCAGATCTCACCAGCTCTTCCAGGACGGCATCAACATCGCGGACGTCGCCATGAAGGGGATGG
>JBFYKJ010000040.1:0-4845 GCA_041306005.1 Candidatus Altarchaeota archaeon
CTATGAGGAAAGAGATCCTTGCTTGGCAGGACCAGTCGGAGTATGACCTGGAAACTGCGAAGTACCTCTACAAGGGGGCACGGTACGGCGCGGCCGCATTCTCGGTCCAGCAGGCGGTCGAGAAAGCCCTTAAGGCGTACTACCTGTTCAAGGTGAAGAAGTCCTTTTCGTACACGCATTCGATAATCCACTTGGCCACGGAAGCGAGCGTCCCGCGCGAGCACTTCAGGTTCCTAAAAGAGCTCACGCCGGAGTTTGTGGTCTCCAGGTACCCGGACGCCGGCGCCGAGGCGCCATACAAATATTACACTAAAGAGCTCCTTGACGGCTATTTCAAGGATGCGGAAAAGGTATTGGGATGGATACGCTCACAAATCGGGAAGCCGTGAGGGAGATAAAAAAGCTCAAGGGCAGGCTCGCCCCCAAGTACAAGATAGACACTGCACTGCTCTTCGGCAGCCGCGCCCGCGGCGACAACCTGCTTGACAGCGATATCGATTTGCTCCTGGTCTCAAGCGACTTCGGCCCAAACTTTCCGCAAAGGATACGCGATGTGGCCCGCGAGTGGGACCATGTCATACCGCTTGAGCCTATATGCTACACCCCAAAGGAGTTTGAGGAGATGAGAAAGCGGCACGGCATCGTGCGGCAGGCCGCTGAAGAGGGCCTCTCGGTATAGCCCCCGAACCTTTTTATAGTCTTCCGCCTAAGTAGTCTCAATCCAAATGACCCGCAAAGGGCAGGCCACACTGACCACGTATCTGACCGCCGCGGCAGTCGTCGCTCTGGTCGTAGCTGCTGGCGTATACTACACCTCTTTGTCATCCAACTCCACCGCCAGCTCCTCTGGCTCCGCTGCCCGCTCCTCCGGCTCCACTGCGACTACCCCAGCTTCCGGGTCGTCGGCGACCGGGACCGCTGCCGGCTCCGCAGCAGGTGCAACGGCCGTGCCCTGCAAGGGCGGGGACTTCTCCGAGGACGGCAGGCTTAGCGAGGTGGACCTTGACGCGCTGTCCCTGGTTCTGGATGACCTAGCCACCACCGGTGTACCCTACTACAACCTGAAATGCGCCGATGTCAACGGCGACGGGTTTATGACTGCTGACGATGAGATATGCCTTTCAGGACTCCTTTCCGGGCTTTACTCTTCGGTGGCTGACTGCCCGGACTGCGACAAAACTTCTGATTATGAAATCTGCCACGACGGCCTTGACAACGACTGCGACGGGCAGGCGGACAAGGAGACTTATGATAATGCCGCTGGCACGGCTTACTCAAGCGACGTATGCGTGTGCTCGTCCGAAACGCCTAGCTCGATATTGTATGATGCCGACGGCGTGCCCGGCTTCTCGGGGCCCTCCGACAAGGAGTGGTGCAGGGACCACTCCGGCGCGTACAGCTGGGGGCTTGCTGGCTTTGTGACCGCCAGCGGCGGGGACTTCTACTACAACGGGCAGGTGTGGAAGCCGTATGGGATCAACTACTTCTCCGACTTGCGCTGGCTCACCAGCTCATACGATTCGGCAGGTGTGGAAGAGGACCTGGCCAACATTAAGAATTCGGGCTTCAACGCTGTCGGCACCATCACGGGCGACTACGCGACCAAGGCTGCTACGGATGATTTCTTCAGGCTTCTGGACAAGTACGGCCTGAAGACCGACCTGTTCTTCTACATATGCGACCCACTGTATTACGCCGACAACATGAGCATATGCACAGATACCATAACCCGCCTCAACCTGAAGGACAGCGACGAGCTGTTCGGGTATATCATCGGGCCTGAGCCCGGCTTTGGCCAGCAGGCCGCGCGCGACGCCAGCCAGATGAGGTACGAGTTTGGCAAGTGGGCGGCCAAGAATTACGGCAGCTTCGAGAAGGCTTTGGTAGCCTGGGGATTCACGCCGAAATATTACTGCGGTGCGGCAGTGGACGCCGCGTGCACAAACCATAACATACCCTCGGTCATGGTCGCCGGGCAGAGCTACACGGTCAGCATGACGGTGGTAAACCTTGGAAGCGAGACGTGGGGCACTGACAGCACTTACACGCTCGGCTCGGTCACGCCCTATGCGCTCGACGCTAGCTCGTGGTATGACAAAGCCCTCGTGCACACCGGGCCAGACCCGTTTGCCGTCGAGGGGTGGTTCTTCCCCCCGTCAGTGTCGGTTCCTACCGGCGGCAGCCACACATTCACGCTCACCATGAAGGCCCCTGAAACGCCCGGCCGGTACAAGTCGGACTGGTCCATGGTGTATGGCGGAGTCAACGCTTTCGGGCGAATGTGCGCCCAGACAGTGACCGTCATCCCGACCGGGACCGCGCTGCAAGAGCAGGTCGTGTACGCCCCGGTGCCTTGCGGCCCTACGGACACTGAGCTGTGCGCCGATTCCACCGCAAACCGCTTCGTTTCGGCCTACAGGCGGTTTGTCGGCGACTATACGAGCGACAGGTACAACAAGGGCGTGAGGGCGATAAAGGAGGCAGACCCGAACCACCTGATAGGCACCGACAGGGACCTCGCTTCGCAAATCGGGTGCCCGTATATGGCCCTTAACGGGAGGGACGCTGCAAAGCACCTTGACTTCATGCCTGCGGAGTTCTACGCCCGGGCAAGGTCCACCTCAGAAGTGTATAATCCGGACGTGTTCCGCAAGATGGGCTTCCAAACACGGTACATGGACGTCGGCAAGCCGGTGCTATACAGCGAGTTCGGAGAGGATGCCATGGTAGTCGGCGAGCAGCGGCAGGCAGACTACTACACATACTTCTACACAATGGCGATAGAGTCGGGCGCCGACGGGGCGATAGCCTGGGTGTACAAGAATGATATAATGGATACGACGCCTGCCACCTCCTCTGATTATAGCGTTTTCGGAAAGCAGGCATTCAATGTCATGGTCCAATGCGCCAGCCTCTTCCTAAATCGCGCGGTGCGGACAGCGAACTGGTGGATAACCGTGGACATAGACAGCCACGCAGGCGAATGGCAGGTGTTCGATGAGGCGATGAACCTCTACCTTTACGGCCTTACCCAGGGCATGACCGCCGATGTGATAACCCCGTGCACCGGCACCGACTCAGCGACTGTCTCGCTCATCTGCGTAGGCAACTACCAGGTCCCCGACTGCCCCCAGAAATGCCTGAACTCGGAGTTCAACTACATAAAGATTAAGGACTACAACGGCGACTGGGTAGAGGTGAAAGACGGGGAGACCGTGGTCGTCAAGTCGGGGCAGCCGGTCTATGCAAAGGCTTCTCTCGGCAACATAGGCGAGGCCAAGTGGCTGACGACGGTTAGCGCGGCAAGCGAGAACGGTTACGTGTTCCTGGGCGACCAGACCGGCGGGGGGTCTTTCTTCTTGCCCATAACAAGCGACGTCCCGTGGATGAGCGACGCTGACTTCGGCGAGTTCAAGGTCACCGACGGCCTCTCCGGCGACAGGAGCGTGACCTTCCAGCTGGCATCCGCAAACAGGGTCTGGTTTGGCGACAAAGCGGTGATAACCCTGCACCCGGTGTAAGTTTGCGCGTTGGCGTGTCCAAGCATAGCTAATTGAAAGGCCGCCCAAACCTTTTTATATACAGACTAACTAATACTCCCTTGCAAACTCGTGCTTGGGTGAGGACGGGCTTGCAAGCATATCCAATTCTAAACAAATCTAAAAACAACCAAAAATGGCACAACAAGGCATACCGGTGGTGTTCCTGCCCGAGGGTTACACAAGGACCCAGGGGAGAGACGCCCAGAGGATGAACATAATGGCCGCCAAGATGGTGGCTGAAGCAGTGAGGACGACACTCGGCCCGAAGGGCATGGACAAGATGCTTGTCGACGACCTGGGGGACATAATAATAACCAACGACGGCGCCACCATCGTGACCGAGATGAAGATCGAGCACCCGGCCGCGAAGATGATAGTCGAGGTCGCAAAGACCCAGGACGAGGAGGTCGGCGACGGGACTACGACCGCAGTTGTGATCGCGGGCGAACTCCTCAAGAACGCTGAACAGCTCCTGGACCAGGGCATCCACCCCTCAGTCATCATAAAGGGCTACAGGATGTCCAGCGAGAAGTGCATGGAGATACTCGACAAGATAGCGACCAAGGTGACTATGGAGGACAAGAAGATCCTGCAGGAGATCGCCGAGACCGCGATGACTGGGAAAGCCGCCGAGACGAACAAGGGCGAGCTTGGCACCCTCGCTGTGAACGCGGTGCTCCAGGTCGCCGAGGTTTCCGGCAGCAAGGTCGAAGTGGACATGGACAACATCAAGCTCGAGAAGAAGCAGGGCGCGAGCGTGAAGGACACCGAGCTCATACAGGGCGTGATAATAGACAAGGAGATAGTCCACGACGCGATGCCAAAGAGGCTCACGAACGCCAAGGTAGCGCTCCTTGATTCGGCGATGGAAGTCAAAGAGACCGAGACAGACGCCGAGATAAGGATAACCTCCCCGGACCAGCTGCAGGCCTTCCTCGACCAGGAGGAGAAGATGCTCAAGACCATGGTCGACAAGGTGGTTGCAAGCGGCGCGAATGTCCTCTTCTGCCAGAAGGGCATAGACGACGTAGCCCAGCATTACCTCGCTAAGAAGGGGATAATGGCCGCAAGGCGGTGCAAGAAGTCCGACATGGAGGCCCTTGCAAAAGCCACGGGCGCAAGGGTCGTGACTAATGTAGATGACCTGTCATCCAAGGACCTGGGCCTTGCAGGCCTAGTCGAGGAGAAGAAGATCTCGGGCGACAAGATGGTGTTTGTCCAGCAGTGCAAGCACCCGAAGGCGGTCAGCGTCCTTATAAGGGGCGGGACGGAGCACGTCGTTGACGAGGCCGAGAGGGCATTT
>JBFYKJ010000041.1:0-15377 GCA_041306005.1 Candidatus Altarchaeota archaeon
ATATCTGCCGCGGCACCGAGACGAAGTAAACGTGCCCGGAGGACTTCGGCCTGCCGGACTACTGCGGAGACGGCTCCTGCAATGGTGCGGAGACAAAGCAGTCATGCCCCGCGGACTGCGGTTTGGCCCCCTACTGCGGCGACGGCACGTGCAACCTGGATGAGAGCAAATACAACTGCCCGGAGGACTGCGGCCTTGCGCCATACTGCGGCGACGGCACGTGCAGCGGGACGGAGACAAAATACTCATGCTCACTGGATTGCGGCAACCCGCAGTGTTCTGGCCCGTCAGGGTCCGAAGGCGACGTTGCATGCAAAGGCAGGGAGCAGCTCGTCTGCATTGGGGGCGACTGGCTGTTCAGGCGCAGCGTTGAATGCTGCATGGACGCGGACTGCCCGCTGGGGTACGACTGCGAAAACAACCGCTGCTTGCTCTACACGACTTGCGGCGACGGGCTTTGCCTGGACGGCGAGAACCCGCGGAACTGCCCGGCTGACTGCGGCGGGGCAACCACGCCAGAGCCGTGCCCGGACTGCCTGGTTGACTACTGCGGCGACGCAGTTTGTAACGGCGGCGAGACATGCTCTTCCTGCGGGCAGGACTGCGGGGCATGCTATGTCTGCGGCGACGGCGTCTGCAGCCTTGGGTACGAGGACCAGTACGACTGCCCGGCTGACTGCGGCGAGCCCATAAGGCGCGACGTCGAGGTGGTGTCCTCGGATGACTGCAATGAGATAGTCAGGGGCGATGAGGACGTTTTCACGCTGACGATTACAAACGAGGGCAACGTGCCAGAACAGCTGGCCGTGACAGTGTCAGGCCAGGCGGCCCCGTGGGCGGATCTTAGCGCTAACTCAGTCACTGTGCAGCCGGGCGGCTCCGAGAGGTATAATCTCATAGTCGAGGTGCCCTCTGGCGCGTCGCCGGGCCTTTACGAGTTGCAGATAGCCGTGGGCAATTCTTACGTCACGGACACCGTGCTTGTGCGCGTTGATGTCAAGCTGCCGGAGGACGACAGCCTGGTAACCGGCACGACGGGCGATGATGGCGATAGCGATGGCGATGCCACAAGCGGCGGCGATTCAGCCACGGGCGGCTCTTTCCTGGGCAATTTGTTCAGCGGTAAGATTTTCCTACCTGACTGGGTGCTGGTATTAGCCGTTGTCATAATCCTAATACTGGTTTTTCTTGCTTTGTCTTCCAGAAAGACTACGGTAGTAAGGGCGGTGCAGTTGTCCCCGGCAAGCGCGTCCGGCTCTAGCCGGCTGATGGCTGACGGGGGCACATACGGCCGAAGGCTCGTGTGAGCTCGGCCGGCACACAAAACAACTCTTAAGCAGATGGACAGGTTATACATAATAGTCGGGATCCTCGCATTGTCGCTGGCAAGCGGCGCGTCAGGGATAACCATATCGCCGGCATCCCAGGGCAGCTGCTGCGGCCTGCTCAAGTACGAGGTGACGCTGGCCAACCCCAATCCCTTGGTGCAAAAGGCATTCGCTATCGAAGCATTGTCGCTTGATTCGGGCTACATATGGGTCAGCCTGGAGCCGGACGCAGTCGTCGTCCCCGCGGGCGGCGAGGAGAAGCTTGTCATGTTCGTGAGGGCCGAGTGCGGCACGGCGCCAGGCGAGTACAAGATAAGGGTCTCAGCCACCTGCATGCAGGGCTGCGCCGAGACCTCCGAGCGGGCAGAAGCCGTGCTTAGTATACCCGCGTCATGCGCGCCTGCACAGCCGCAGCCTGACACGCAGCCGGACAACCAGCCTGACACGCAGCCGAAGAACAACGTGGTCGTAATAAACCCGAACGGCAACGCCGGGACGCCTTCGAAGCCGAAGAACAACGTAGTCATAATCGCACCGCCAAACGCGCAACCGCCTGGCGGCGGGAATACCGAACCGACGGGCGCACTGCCGGCGGCGGGCGAGCCGCCGGAAGGCCTCATATGGATAGTCCTGGCTGCGGTGATAATCGCCGCTATAGTGGGCACCGTGGCATGGATAAAATCGCGATAAACAGCAAGGCACCATACTCACAATGAAACAAATAACTGCGATCGGCGCGCTGATCATCCTCGCGGCGCTAACGACATCCGCCCAGGCGGTGTGCAACGACTGCGTGCTGCAGGTCACGCCGGTTGACGCGACGCTGTGCCAAGGCGACCCCGTGGCGATAGACATCACGATAACCAACGTCTACGCCTATGAGCGGACGCTCGACCTCACGTTCAAGAGCGACCTGCAGATGGCTTCCGACATGCCGGGGAGGGTCACTGTGGGCGCATACGGGACGAAGTCCTTCAGGGCCGAGTTCACCCCCAGCGTCCAGAAGCTCGGCGAGCACAGGATGACATTCACGGCCAGCGGCAACGGCGCGAGCGACTCGGACGACGCGCTCTTCACTATAAGCAACTGCTTCTCGACGGATGTGGGCATGTCATCGGGCTCGGCCGGCGGCATCGAGCTTTGCGAGGGCTCAGAAGGGAGGGTAGACCTGACGGTCGCAAACAACGGCCAGAAGGAGGACAACTATGCAGTGTATGTCAGCAAGGTGCCCGACTCGCTGAAAGTGACGTTCCTGGGGGGCACGTTCGCGCTCGCACCGGGCGGGTCGCGCGTGGTGTCTATAAACGTCGAGGCGGTAGGGTCCGAATACGGGGACTACGAGCTCGAGGCGCACGTGGGCTCCTCGGCAGGCTCATTCACAAAGCCGTTCAAAGTAAGGCTTTCCAACTGCTACCACACATCGGTCACCGCGCCCGAAGCGTTCCCTACCTGCGGGGATGCAGGCATTGCATACGAGGCGGTGGTGAAGAACGGCGGCTGCGTGGACAACACCTACGACATAGACATAAAGACCGACGGCGGGTGCGTTGCGGCCTCGGCCGTCAAGACGCTGCAGCTTCGCGCAGGCGAGAGCAAGCCGGTCGTAGTCAACATCCGGCCGTTCACAGGCGAGTGCAGGGTGACCGTGTCGGCGCTGAGCAAGTACGACTCGGATTCGGCATCGACTCTTGTGTCGTCCTCGGCCTGCTATGGCGTTGACGTGGAGATAGCCCCCGGCAACATATCCGCCTGCCGCGGCGAGCCGGTGCAATACGAGGTCTCCATAAGGAACACCGGGTTTTACGCCGACACCTACAAGCTGCAGATAGCCGGCATAAACGCGGCTTTGCCAAAGAGCCTATTCTACCTTAAGGCGGGCGAATCCGACAAGGTGACGTTCAACGTCTCGGGCACGTGGTGCGTGCCGGGCACGGGCATGAAGTTTTCGGCCACTGCAACCGGCAGGTCTTCGGACACCGACAGGGCGGAGCTCAGGTTCCTTGAGGCCGGCGAGCAGTGCGCGGCGCTTGAGCTGATACCGGGCCAGGACCCGCTGCCGATAAGCTGCGAAGGGGACTCGTATACTTTCTACGTGACGAACACCGGCTTCACGATGCAGAATGTTACAATCGAGGTGCGCGGCCCGGAGCAGTACACCGTGCAGCCGTCGGCCATGCGCCTGCAGCCTTACGAATCAAGGCCCGTCGCCGTCTACTTCTTCGGCAGGGAGGGCATGAACGCCGCGGGCGGCACAACAGACATGCCCGCAAGGATACTCATCATCGCGAAGAGCGAATACAAGAGCGCGTACCTGGAACTCGACGTCGACCTGATGGCGCCGCAGTGCATGATATCACGGCCGGTTTCCCCAATCGCGCCGGACAACGGCGCGGATGGCGGCGGCAGTGCGGACAACGGCGCGGATGGCGGCGGCAGTGCTAATGGGGGCGGCAATAGCAACCCCGGCGGCATAGCCCCTTCGGGCGGGACCGTGTCCGCGAAGGGCTCCGGCTTGATGATGCTGCTGTCCGCGCTGGCGGTGCTTGCCTGCGTACTGCTGATACTGTTCCTCGTGGTCCGCTCAAGGCCCTCCAAGAAGAAGGCCGTCCCGAAGGAAGTGTTCCCGGAGGTCCGCGCGCCGGCCCCGCAGCGCGAGGCGTTTGCGTATTCCGCGCCGGCCTACCGTCAGGCGCAAACCGGCGCCGACGAGCTAAGGGCCTCGCAGATACGAAGGCTCGAAGCGATCAAGGAAGCAGTGTCGAGATCGACGATACAGTGATAGCCGCGATTGGCCCGGCCTCCCCGATTCTATCGGGCGCGCACTGCCCGATCCCATCCGGTGTGCATTACTTGATTCCCTAAATTGCGCACTGCCCGATTCCGGCAAGTGCGCACTGCCCGATTCCCTAAAGTGTGCGCCACTTGATTCCCCGCACTACTTTATTCCCGTAAGTGCGCATTTCTTACTTTAGTCTTACTTTTCCTACGGCAAGCCCGATCCCGTCTTACTAATGCCGTAGTTTTGCATAAGCAAACAGCTTTCCAAGCCCGGCAGGCTCTCGCGAAAATCCGCCCGTTTTCTTGGCGTTTTTTGCGGTCTTCAGCCGGGGCGGAAAAATCCCGAAAAGTTTATTCCATCCAATAATCACGGCTACCGCTGCATGTTTTTCAAGTAAGAAAGTCGGTGCCCCGTAAGAAAATAAGAGAAAAAACAAACCCTTTTTATACTTTAATCGGGCCTAATCCCAAAAACCACCGAATATCATTCAAGGTGAATAAACATGGAACAAAAACAAAAGGCGCTGGCATCCATTTTTTTGGTAGTGATGTTGCTATCGATGCTCGGGAACGCTTCGGCAATGTACTACTACACGGACGAGTACTTTAAGGAGAAGTTCGGCACCGGATACAAGGTGGCCGAGAAGTTTGGCGACAAGACGGCCACTCAGATAGGCATGGTGTTCTTTGACTCCAAGGCCTATCAGGAGAGCTACGGCCTAAAGCCGGCGAGCAAGCCGGTCGCAGAGCCGCTGGCAGGCGGGCCGGGCAGCGGGCCGGCCGAAGGCGCCCCACCGGACGAGGTGGAAATAGTAGTGGTGCCTGTGCAGATCAACAATACTGGTTCACAGGGTCCGGCAGCCGGCGAGCCTTCCGGTGCGGCTAACTTGACGCCGCCTGGCGAGGCCAACGCCACGCCGCCGGCCGAGGATGACGCGCCTCCGGATGGCGCGCCCGCGATAATCGCAGTACCGCAGGGCAACCCTGCTGCAAACGGGCCGGGCGGGGACGAGCCCCCGAGGCTTGTTGTGACCGGCGGGGCGACCGGCGCGGTCGTCGTAGCCGGCGAAGAGCCGGCCGCTGACGGCGGACAGCCCGCTGCGGGAGCGGCGGCAGACGGTACGGGCGCCCCGCAGGGGACGCCATATGTCGTCAACGGCACCGCACCTGCTGCCGTGGCTGCCAAGGGCGGCATGCCCATACAGCTAGTGGTGATCGGCCTTCTGGTCGTCGTGATAGTTGCCATGCTGGCCGTGCTCCTGACAAGGAAGGAGGGCGGCGAGGGCGCGAGCAAGGGCAAGGCCAAGGGCGACTGGGAAGAGGGCGAGTTCTTCAAGGAGGTCGACGAGAAGAAGGATGCCCGGAAGAACGGTAAGAAGGACGACAAGCTTGAGAAGGAAGACAAGGACGCAAACTCAAAGAAGGCCGTGAAGGCCGAAGAGAAGAAGGCCGACAAGAAGGAGGCCAAAGAGGAGGCGCCCAAGAAGGAGGCCAAGCTGAAGACGAACGGCGAGGTCAAGCCTTTCCTCCTTAAGATAAAGGAAGAGGCCGAGTGAGTAAGGTAAATGAAGATGCGGAGTTAAGCAAGGAGGGGGCGCCGTGCATTGCGGGCAAGGCGCCAAGCACTCTAAAGGGCGAGGCCGAAAGGCCTCTCCTTTCCCCACTTTTCCGCTCCCGCCCCCCTATTTTCTGTTTTTTAGCAATGCGGTTTTGGGCCCGCATTCTGCCGGCACCCCAAAAACCCTTTATATGCTTTTCCGACTTTTTGCCCCCGCCGGACGGTATTTTCCTATATAAAGCACCCGCCGCAGGCGGTTTTTTAATGTCCTCACAGACATAAATTCCGCCCAAAAGACCGCAATGTTTTTATACTTCATAGCTTTAACTTAGTTGCATTCCTTGTGAATCAGCTTGACAGTCTGTGGTGGGGAAGGCTTAATAATCCGGTGGGGAAGATGACCATTTCTGCAAAGCATGTTTCGGTGTTCGCGCTGGCTTTGATAATGCTGGCTGCGGCGGTGTCGGCGGCTGTGATAGAAGACTTTGAGATAAAGGTAGTCAACAAGGCAGGCACGTTGATAAAGACCGCCGAAGTCACGCTCGCATACTCGAACGGCACCAAGATCGACGGCTGCGACGAAGAGACGACGGGCAACGATGGCATAGTGACGTGCGATGAGTTCCTCGAGGGCAAAGACCTGGCAATCCTCGTCACGGCTAATGGCTATAAGGACATAGACGACGACAGCACCCTCGAAGACATCGACGGCAACGATGATTGGGAGAAGATGCTCGTCGTAATGCGCGCCGAGACCGGCGTCCTGGAAGTCGAGGTCGTCGACGAGAAGGGCGATCCCGTCGACGGCGCCGACGTGACCCTCAAGAGCCTTGATGCGGACAAGAGCAAAGCCGACTTCGACGGCAACTACGACGCGTACGTGTTCCCCGGCGAGAAGACCAAGTACGAGGGGTTTGACGTCGACACCGATGAGGACACCCAAGACACCGACGGCGACGGGATAGCCGAATTCGAGGGTATCCAGTTCAGCACCAAGTATAACATAACGGTCAAGAAGGGCACGGCCTACATGCCGACCTGGGTCGAGTTCAGCATGGGCGCGGACGACGACGATGTCAAGATAACCCTGGGCAAGCCCGGGACCGCAAAGTATGCGGCCATCGTAAAGGACAAGACGACCGAGCGCGCCATCGAGGGCGCGACCCTGACAATGAAGAACAAGGCGACCGGCGAGGAGAAGACAGCCAAGTCGAACGGCGACGGCCGGGCGGAGCTGACCGTGCCGACGCCCGGGGACTATGACATAACTGTCACGAAGTCGGGCTACAGCACCGCTTCCCAAAACAATATCCACCTGACGAACGACGCGACTATAACGTCGCCGTTCTACATAATCGGCCAGAACAAGGGGCCGGTTGCCAAGGCGGGCGACGACCAGGTGGTCATGGTCGGGCAGGAAGTCAAGCTGGACGGCTCGGGCTCGAGCGACCCGGACGGCACACAGCTGACTTTCGCATGGAAGGACTCTATGGGCGGCGCGATACCGGGCGGCGCAACGCCGTCGTTCATAATCGACACCGCGGGCACCCACACGATAACGCTGACAGTCAGCGACGGGACAGTGACCGCAACGGACGAGGTGATAATAACGGCCGAGAGCGCGCAGAACTGCGGCGACGGCGTGTGCAGCATAGCCGAGAGGCAGTTTTCCAACTGCCCGAAGGACTGCCCGGTCTGCCTGGACAACGTATGCGGCGCCGGCGAGGCGACGGCATTCAACGACACCGCTCTCTACTGCCCGGTGGATTGCGGCGTGGCGGGGGTGGTGAGGATTGGAAACACGACCGCGCTAATCGCGGGCAACACGACCATAGTCACATTCTTAGACCCTGCAACCCAGCAGGCCATACTCGGCGGCTCGGTGCAGGTCACCATGCCGAACGGGACGGTGGCAGTCGTGAAGATGGTCATGGGGCGCGCGACCGTGGCGTTCCCGGAGGCGGGCACTTATACCCTCCAGGTCACGGCCGAAAAGTACGTCGGGTCTGGAAAGACGGTCGAAGTAATAGCGGGCTCTTCGGACATGCTTATGTGGATACTTGTGATAGTCGTAGCGGCCGTCCTCGCCCTCTTCCTGATACGCTACATCAACCTGATGTTCAAGAAGCGCGGCAGCAAGGGATACCGCGCCTACAAGTACCGCAGGAGCAAGCCGACGCTCAGCACGATATAATCCCCGGCGCTTGCGGGTTTTTTTGCGCCAGCTGCGGCGCTGCGTTTTCGCAGCGCGCGGCCTTTCCGTGACGCGCAACAGGCAGTCCCTGCAAAGCGCTGCAGGAAGTGCTTGCGCAGCCGGCGTTTTAGGCAGCGCGCAGCCGGCGTTTTCCGGAGCGCGCAGCCGGCGTTTTCCGCAAGCGGCGGCGCTTAGGCGGTTTTTATAGCTTATATTATAACAATACTCTGTCAAAAGAAGGCATACGATGGCAAGATTCGAAGAGGCTGAAAAGAGGAACCTGGGCTCCAGGGTGTGCATGAAGTGCAACGCCAGGAACCCAAAGGCCGCAAAGCGCTGCAGGAAGTGCAGCAGCAAGCAGCTAAGGGTCAAGCACAAGGAGCGCAAGGGCAAGTAAGCCCGGTGCGCCTTGCGGGCGCCCTCTCCTTAAATCAGGCTCAACAGGCAGGCTTTTCCGCAGGCTCGCGGCAAGCTTTATGGCGCGCTGGCCGCAGACGGCCGGTGCGGCACGCTTATCAGCGCAGCTCCCCAGCCGACAGCAAAGCCGAGACCAAAGCCTAACATGGCCATTACCGAAACCCTGTCAGTCACCTGGCACAGCATAGAAGACCGTGCGTGGAGCCTTGCCGACTTCTTTGAGGACAAGGGCGTGCCGGTGGCCTCGTTCTGCGAGCAGCGCGGCGTGAGCCCGCTGCTGCTTTTCGGCGGCATCATCCTCCTGATAATACTCTTGTTCACCTTCATGGGCGGGGCCGGCGGCCCGGCGGGCGGCGCGACCCTGACGGTGACCGTAATCGACGAGTCGGAAAATCCGGTCGCAAGCATCTATGTCGAGCTTGAGTACGACAACGGCATGCAGGCGGGGGCCCCCGTAGCCACGGACGCCAAGGGCAGGGCCCGCTTCGAGGACCTGAAATACCAGTCCGTCACGGCGACTGCAGAGAGCTCCCAGTACAGCGGCAGCAAGTCGATAACGATAAGCAAGGCCAGCAACACCCTTACCGTGCCCGTGGAGCGGCTTAAGGGGACGATAAAGGCGGTCGTCAAGGACACCGCCGGCAGCAACGCCCAGGGCGGGACGCTCGAAGTGAAAGAGGTCATGAGCGGGACGATAGCAGGGACAAAGCCCATCAGCGGGGCGGCGTCCTACGAGTTCCTTGTGCCTGCCGCGGCCTATTATGTCATAGTCAAGTCCACTTCCGGCGGGGAGCTCAAGCGGGACATGATCCAGGTGGCGGGCGGCAGGGTCACGGACGTCCAGTTCGAGATCCCGCAGGGCGCGGCCGACTCGGCAAGCGTCCGCGTCGCTATCCGCGACGAGAACGGCAACGCGGTCCCGGGCGCGTACATAACGCTTTACAACATGCGGTCCGACGCGCCCATAGGCGACAAGCAGCAGGCCGACGCGAACGGGGAGTCCGTCTTTAGCGGCATCGCGATAGGGACCGAGGTGTACCCGGTCGTCTTCATGGCCAATGACCGAAGATACGGCCAGATAGACACCTACACGGGCAAGAGCCTCAAGAAGAGGGTGGACAGCGTGCAGACCCTGCTCAACCTAACGCTCCCGCTAAACGGGCGCGCCGACGTCATCGTCTGGGACAAGGAGAGCCACGGCTATATCTCCGGCGCGTCAGTTTACATAAAGAGCAAGGCGGGCGAGACCGTCAGCAAGACAAAGCTCACCGGCAGCGACGGGAAGGTGTCATTCTCGGGCTTTGAGGAGAACCTCGAGGTCTACCCGGTCGTATCCTCCCTCGGCTACCTGCCTTACGAGAACGCGCAGGACGCGCGCCCGATCAAGTACACGGCAGGCGCGCTCGTCACATTCCAGACCCCGATGGAGCGCGACGGCTCAGTCGTGCTCTCGATGATATCCATCGCGGTCACCGACATATTCAAGGACCCGATAAAGGCGGTCAATGCGGTGCTCTCCGAGCCGGGGGTAGGCTTTGTCCGCAGCGTCAAGAACAAGGACAACATAACCTTTGAGATCGACGCGACGAAGCTCTACAACGTCGCGCTGTACAAGGCCGGGTACCTAAGGAAGGTGTTGGAAGCCATCGGGCCCGGAACCAGGACCGCGGAGCTGGAGGCCGCAAACAATGCAAACGCCGGCGAGGTCCGCGTGTGCGTATCCGCCGACAAGGGCGGCACCACTTCTGGCGCCGGGGCGTCGGTAGAGCTCATGCTGGGGACGGGCGCGCTCATAGACGTAGGCTCGACGGCTGGCGGGTCAGACGGCGACAGCTGCATAACCTTCAAGGAGGTCCCGCGGGGATGGACAGTGTTTGCCAGGGCCAGCAACGACGGGGTCGCGCCTGTCGACAGCGACGTGACCGAGGTCATCCCCGTGCAGGACGGGATAACTAGGATAAACATAACGATGTCCTCGGTGACCGCGAACGCCGCGATGCCGGGCGACATAAAGGTATGCGTCACCAGCAACACGGGCAACAAGGTGGCCGGGGCGGACGTGATACTCTATGATATGGACCTTGACGGGCCGAGCTGGGCCGGGTCGTTCGAGGGCGTGACGGCCGATGACGGCTGCCTGATATTCGCTGGCCTGCCGACGGAGAAGACGGATTACCAGGGCGTCCTTAGGCCGGTCATCGTCTATGCGATAGTCTCGGCGGACGGCTATGCGACTTACAACGGCAAGACAGAGGGTAATAGCGTCCCCGTCCAGTCGCAGAGGCTTACGCCGCTCAGCGTCAGGCTGAATGTCGGGCAGAGCATATGCATCGCGGTCGAGAGCGGCGGCGAGCCGCTGGCAGGTGTGACGGTCTCCCTCTGCGCCAACGGGCCGTGCACACAGGTGCTCGAGACGAAGAGCACCGAGAGCGACGGCCACGCTGTTTTCACCTCCGATGTCGGCCTTGTGACGGCGAAGGCCGTCGCAGACGAAGACAGCCTGGCCAAGGAGGCGATACAGAGCTTTGCCATCGCCGACGTCACGATGGGGCTTTGCGGCAAGATGCGGCTGGATTCGGTCACCCAATATGCGACAGTGTCCCTTGACGGCATAGCGGGCATGATACTCGAGGCCGCGCCTGGCGAGAGCTCGGAGATAGCCTTCCTTGTCAGGGTGAACGACGACCCCGCCACTGGCGGTGTCATATCCTCCGGCGGCCAAAGCGTCGTCGAGGGCGCGGACGGCACGCCGGTCGCTATAACGCTGACAGGCGACATAACCCCCGGGACTGTGAGGACCGTGGACGCAACTGCCGGCAGCTACGCCCTGCCGTTCATAGCGCCGGACGAGGAGGGCGACTACCAGGCGACGCTCGAGGCAAGCGTCGTAGAGTGCGGCACCTGCCAGGGCGACATGAGGTACCTGACCATCCGGGTCGGCGACGGCGACGAGGACAACGACGGCGTCCTTGACGAGGAGGACCTCTGCCCAAGCACGCTCGATGGCGCTTCGGTGGACTCGACAGGCTGCGACATCGCGAGCAGCACCGACTCGGACAGCGACGGGGTCACAGACGACCGGGACCAGTGCGCAGGGACCCAGCCGGGCTTGCGGGTGGACTCGATAGGGTGCGAGATCGAGGAGCTCGTGGACAGCGACGGCGACGGCGTGCCGGACGAGTATGACGCATACCCGTCAGACTCGACCCTGCAGTACGCCGGGCAGGAGACCGAGACAACGGACACGGGGCTCACCGACCAATACGACAACCAGCAGTTCTACCAGAACTCGGTCAGGATATGCACGGTCGACCAGTACGGCGTGCCTGTGTACGACTCCAGCATATCGCTGTCAGCGCTGATAACGGCGTCGGCCTCCACGACGTCTACGTCCTCTTACTCGTCATCTTCCAGCGGCTACTCCGCATACGGCTCCGGCTATGGCGCATACGGCAGCTACTCCGCATACGGCGGGATGCCCTCCTACTACCAGCCGTGGCAGGCCATAGGGACGAGCGACAACTGCAGGACGTTTGTCGGCATGAGCCAGGTCAGCGGGCTTTCCGTCTCCACGTTCACGGCGTCCTTCAGGCTTGCAGTCAATGCCGCGGGCTACAGCCCGTACGACAGCATGGCGGGCGGAGGGGAGCTGAGGCAGCGGCAGACAACGACTGCCAGTACTCAGGTGACCATGGCGGGCGCCCTTGACCTCGAGGTCGTCCTCAAGCGGGGCGCGGGCGCAGAGGTCGGCGAGGGCACGATAATCAACCCGAAGAGGACTGTTGAGCTCGCATCCGGGTCGGAGACCTGGAAGCCGCAGACGCAGGGCCGCAAGGACGCGCTGGTGCTATACCCGCTGCTCCTCAACCAGGGCGGCTCGGAGGGCCAGAAGAAATCGATAGCAATGACCGTTAACTACCACATCAGCTCAGGCGCCCAGTCGAGCCTGGACTACAACGTCAAGTACACGATAACGGGCAGCAGGTGCTACAAGGTGAGCGAGGAGGACGAGGAGACCTCGCTCGGCGAGCTGGCCGAGACGGGCGGCACGACAAGCTCGCTATACTACACCGGCGGCAGGACGGTCCATTTCGAGAAGGGCCAGTCAACGGTCCCGGACACGGTCACGGTAACGTCGAGGGACGAGTGCTGGAACTCGAACGACCCGGACCTCGAGAGCGAGTTCACGGTGGCGATAGACGGGGAGCTGGTCCAAGTCGGCGACCAGGAGATGTCGACAAAGACGCGCTTCATGCCGGTTAGGATAACCGTAAAGCCGCTCGTCGGCGCGGTCAGGCAAATATCAGGGCTTAGCGACATGGCGGGCCTCGTGGAGATGCTCACATTCAGCGACGGTGTCGTCACCTCGGGCCCGCTGCCGTACTGCATAGCCTCCGACGCCAACACCGGGAAGAGCATGAAGGTCTCGTCCACCGGCAAGATATCCGGGTCCGAGGCGGAAAAGAAGATAGTGGTAAGGTTCAAGCCGGAGACCCTGCCGGAAGACATAAAGGACAGGGCCGAGGAGATAAGCAGGGATGTGAGGGGCCCGACAGACTGCGTGCTGTACGTCAACGTGGTCGGCAAGTACATGGGCTACATAGAGGTCGGCCAGCGCGGCGTTGACTGCCAGGCGGCGATGTCAAAGGTGACAATCGAGGGCGCGGGAGAGAGGAACGCCCAGCCGTGGGAGGTCCTCTTCTGCAAGACCGCAGAAGAGGGCGAGAAGGCGCAGATAGACCTCGGCAACAGCTACACGGTGGCGATAGTGCCCTATTAGGCGGATAACGACAATACGCATGACGATCAAACAAGAACCATAAACAAAACGAAATGAAACGAATCGCCGCGGCGCTCTTGATCGCCGCGTTCCTGGGCTCATGCCTCGCAGCCCCGATGGCATTAGCCGCGGAGGATTCATCCATCGTCGGCGAGACGCTGATAGGGGTCGTAACGCGGGGGTGGACCACGCCGCAGTGCGAGGCCGAGTTCGGTGTGGGCATAGTCACAGCCGAGCCTAAGGACGACCCGCTCTACTCGTTAGATCACCGCGGCCCGCTCAAGAGCACCAAGAGGACGCCGCCGATCCAGACCGGGTGCTTCTGCACCGCGCAGCCGACCGGGCAGGGCGACACGCACGCGATAATGAACGCCGAGGGCACAAAGTGCGAGTTCTGCAACGCGCTCGAAAACGACGCGGTCCACCTCGCGGACGAGGAGCTAAAGCCCCTCGACTTGCCGGACGCGGTGATAAAGTCGGTTGGTAAAGACGGGGAGGAGGTCGACCGCGGCTGCAGGTGCAGGCAGAAGGAGAACCACCGGTTCCTCGGCGTAGTGGACGGTGATTGCAAGTATGTGGAGAGCTCAACGGAGGATGCGGCTTGCACGAGCACCTACGCTTACGGTGACGATGGGAGCGTCATAAGCTGCCCGGAAGGCGCGGGCGCGGACAAGCGCCTCGGCACGGCCGTCACAAAGGACGGCATAAGCGTGCAATGCTGCTGCGCCGAGGGCTCGCAGAGGGTCCCGGAGCGCAGGAACGTCGCCAACCCGTTCACCTGCAAGAAGCTCGGGGAGGGCGTGACGGCGAACGGCGCATTGTGCCAGGAGAGGGCTAAGACATACAGCCAGGCCGGCGACGGGTCGGGGCTTGCCGAGTGCCTGGAGGAGTTTGTGAACGGCCAGCCGATGAGCCCGGAGGTCCAGAAGGACAAGACGAAGAGGTATATAACGGCGCAGAACCCGTTTGGGAAGAGCAAGGAGGGCTACGACCTTTACTGCTGCTGCGCGACCGGGTATACGTGGGATGCGGCCGGCGGAAAGTGCGTTAGCGAGGATGACGCGTGCACCGAGGCCGTCAAAGGCTCGGTATTGTCCACAAACCCCGCGCGTGACCTAAATTATCCTATAACCGGCGCTTATTCCGAACCGGGTTCGGGCAAGAGTTGGTCCGAAGAGGTGATAAAAAGCGTTACGGATGCTAATATTGAGTGCTATTGCAAGCAGGGCTTTGCGCCCTTTGGGGACCCGAAATTCACCGGGTGCGCAAAGCTGGCGGAGGAGAATATCGTACTTTTGGTCAAGACGCCCCAGCAGTTCATATCCATGTTCAAGGAAGGCGAGGGCGGCGGACTCTTCAACGCCCTTAGCGCTTCCGGCCCCTCGGCTACAAAGACCCTTGACATACTTTGCGTAGTTGAAAACGTCTGCGATGGAGTTGTGATAGGCGACGCTGGCACGCTGAGCTTCGAGATCCACGACCCGAGCCGTAAGGGGAGGATAGTGGCAATGGTAATCGGCGGCATTGCTGAGTCATTGGCGTTCGCACCCTTGGCGGCAGGCTTAAGCCAGCTTTGGGGCAAGCTGGGCATAAAATCTGGTAAAAAGATGGCCGCCGAATTCGGGGAAGCGGCTTTAAAGGGCGCCGTCCGAAGCGCCGATGACGTAGCAGGCACCATCAAGGCTGTCACGAAGCCGGAGATAGCCAATAACGTGGGGGTTTTAGATGCGACCAAGCTTAAAGCTGGCGGTGCAGAGGCCGCCAAACATATCGGTGACGTGGCCGCCGCCGCCGCGGAGAAAACCTATATGGCAGTTGGCAAAGAGCTTCTTAAGGCAGGGGATGTAGCAGCCCTTATGCGTGTTTTGCGTGATAATGATGATCTTGCAGTCGCATTTGCGAAACACTTTGGGGCTCCGCTTACTGCAGGTAAAACTACTGCGAATACATTCAAACAACTGGAGACGCTACTTGTGAAAGCTGCTAGTTCCCCAATTGACGCGGACATATCCTTTGTCGGCAGGACTGTAGGTAAAGCATACAAGGTCGACCAAGCAGTTTCTGAGGAGGTTGCAAAACAGGCATACGCGCTAGCTAAACCAAACACATACCTTGACGTGGACACTTATGCAAGCCTCTTCAAAAGCGGCGCCACATTCCTGACAACCTTCACGGGCGCTACAGGGTCTGTCGCGCTAGATGACCTAGCCATACCGGCTGAAACTGCGCGCAAGCTTAAATCTACGCGTTTTAAAGACATAATGCTGGCCGCCCTTATCGGAGGTGTGGGCGGGGCTGCAATGGGCGTTTTTGGAGGGGGTA
>JBFYKJ010000042.1:0-10247 GCA_041306005.1 Candidatus Altarchaeota archaeon
GAGGCCGAGAAGGTGCTTAAGTGAGCACGCTTCCACCCCGCCCCCATCAAAAATGGACAAAAGGATACTGATGGCCGCGTTCGCCGCAGTCCTCGCCGTGGCTGCAATAGCCTTCCTGATGATGCCCCCGCCCGAGGAGTGCGATGCGTGCAAGGTCGATCCAAACCAGACATGTGTGCTCAGGGATGGGCAGTGCTGCAAGGGCGGGGCGTGCGCAGCCGCGTTCCCAAACTGCCTCGCGGGCACCTCTGCATCCTGCAAGGGTTGCACCCCCGATTGCACTCCCGAATGCACGTGCGAGCCGACGGGCGACCGGAAGACCTCCTGCGCCCAGGACTCTGACTGCGCGTGCGGGGTCGACAAGGTGACCGGCGACTGCTTGCGGGGCAACAAGGCGTTTGTTGACACCGCCCGCCAGTGCCCGGACTTCTGTACGGGGATAGCGGGGCACATCCTAACGAAGTGCGTGAATAGCACCTGCACGGGCATCAACACGCTCGGCTGCAGGCGAACCCCCGATCCCGGGCCCTGCGAGGCATACATGCCAAGGTACTACTTCAACAGCACCGAGGGCGCCTGCAAAGAGTTCATCTGGGGCGGGTGCCAGGGGGTAGTGCCGTTTGAAACTCTGGAAGCGTGCAAGCTGGCGTGTGAGTAGTTGCCCGCTTGGCTTGGGGTTGTCCGGCCGAATTGGCGGTGAACGCCGGATACCGCCCTTTTAAACCCCCTTGCATTATTATGCCACCTAACTACCCTTAGGAAAACCCGGTGAGAACTATGAAGACCACAATAACCCTGATAAAAGCCGACATAGGCAGCGTAGGCGGGCACATTAAGACGCCCGAAGAGGTGATGGACGTCTGCAGGAAGAACATAGCGGCGGCGAAGAAGAAAAAAGTCATAATCGACTACTATGTCACCCGCTGCGGGGACGACGTGCAGCTCCTCATGACCCACACCAAGGGCGAGGACAGCAAGATAATACACAAGCTCGCGTGGGACACGTTCAAGAAGGGGACGGTGGTCGCCAAGAAGATGGGGCTCTATGCGGCCGGCCAGGACCTTCTCAAGGATGCATTCTCAGGAAACGTCAGGGGGATGGGCCCGGGGATAGCCGAGATGGAGATCGAGGAGCGCCCCGCAGAGGCGTTCGTCGCCTTCATGGCCGACAAGACCGAGGCCTCGGCCTTCAACCTCGCGCTCTACGAGATGTTCGCAGACCCGAAGAACACTGCCGGCCTCGTCATCGACCCGAAGCTGCACGACGGATTCGTCTTCGAGGTGCAGGACGTGAAGGGCGCGCAGCACATAATGTTCAAGACCCCGGAGGAGCTCTATGATCTATTGGCCCTCATCGGCCTCACCGACAATTATGCGGTAAAGAGAGTGTACCGCAAGAGCGGGGAGATAGCCGCGGTGGCGAGCACTGAAAAGCTCAGCCTAATCGCCGGCAAGTACGTGGGGAAGGACGACCCGTGCATGCTTGTGAGGTCCCAGAGCGGGTACCCGGCAACAGGCGAGGTCATAAACCCGTTCGCCCAGCCGTATTACATCGCCGGCTGGATGAGGGGGAGCCACAGGGGGCCGCTGATGCCTGTGGGGCAAAAGGACGCTAACTGCACGCGCTTTGACGGCCCGCCGAGGCTGATAGCGCTCGCGTTCTCGATGAAGAACGGGAAGCTCGTCGGCCCCGCCGACTGCTTCGACGACCCGGGCTACGACAGGGCGAGGAAGATGACGAACGTGATGGCTGACATCATGCGCCGCCACGGGCCGTTCCAGCCGCACATCCTCCCGCCGAGCGAGATGGAGTACACGACGCTCCCGGGCGTGCTCGAGAAGCTGAAGCCGAGGATGAAGAAGATGCGAGCTCTTTGATGAAGAAGATGCGGGCGGATTTGGCAAGAACTAAGCGAGCGGGCCCGCGGCCCGCTTTTTCATTTTTTAACCTTAGAGCATAATTGTTAAGTTGCCGATGCAACCGACATAAAATGGACCGAAAGCTGATGCCTTTAGTGCTTCTCGCAGCCGTCTCCATGGCCGCCCTTGCCGGCGCGTTCAAGGTGGCGGAGTGCGAGCATACTGTGGATTTTGACGGCGAGCCCGACGACGATGCTTGGGACGATGCGGAGTCGGATGATTTCGGCTACGCCGAGGTGTTCGCCTGCTACAAAGGCTCCGACGTCTTCTTCCTCGTGACCCTGAACGACAGCACCGACGATGACGAGGACGACTACGTGACGATATTGGTCGACAGCGACGGCAGCGGCCAGGATGACGACGACGAGCTTGAGAACAGCGATTTCGGCTTCAGGATAGACCGCGACGGCGACAAGATGGAATACCGCGGCGGGGACGAGGCGTCGCTTGTCGGCTGGAGCGCAAAAAAGGTGTCCGACTCCGACTACTGGTCGGCTGAGTTCAAGATACCATTCACCAAGCTTGCATTAGCGTCAGGCGATGACACGGTGATGGGCTTTGCCGTCCTTGTAGTCGACGAGAACGGGACGGACGTAAAGCTGCCGTCCGGCGCGGACGATGACGACCCCTCGACATGGGCGAGGCTTGCGCCGGACGAGGGCATGTGGGGCGAGCCGCTGGCCCCGACCCTTGACGACGGCAAGGCCGCTTCGGACAGCAACAAGCCGGGCGAGCCGGGGCGCTACACGTTTTCAGTGATATACAAGCAGGGCGGCGGCGGGCTCCCCGAGGACCTTGTCATCAGGCTGGACAACCAGGCGCACACCCTCTCAAAGGCGGCCGCGGCCTGCAACGTCGCGGACGGCTGCAGGTACACCTATTCGCAGGACCTTGCGGTTGGCACCCACACCTTCTATTTCACCGCGGCATATAGCGGCAAGTCCGCGCGCTTCCCTACGTCGGGAAACCTGCAGCTGCAGATATCTGTCGCGAACCGCAAGCCGTCGGTTGACGTGACAGGGCCGGCGGGCGGCTCCATTGTGAGCGGGCAGGTCCAGGTCTTTGGGACTGCATCAGACCCGGACGGCGCCGCCGACATCGCATCGGTCGAAGTCAGGGTCGATTCCGGAAGCTGGCTGTGGGCCGCCGGGACGTCCTCATGGAGCTACATATTTGACACACTTACTGTCGCGGACGGCAGCCACACGGTATCAGCTCGCGCCACGGACAAGGCAGGCGTCGTTTCGGACCTGGACTCGCTGTCTGTAGTCGTGAAGAACGAGAAGGAGCCGGAGGTCACCCCGGACACGGACAGCGATGACGACGGCATGCCCGATATGTGGGAGACTACATACGGCCTTGACCCGAAAAACCCCTATGATTCCGGGCAGGACGCCGACAGCGACGGGCTGACGAACCTGCAGGAATATGCAAAGGGCAAGGACCCGACAAAGTCGGACAACCCGCAGCAGTCTTCCGGGTCGGGTACGCCATCCGGCACCGGCGGGCAGAGCATGATGACCTGGGCGCTCGTTGGCGCACTCGTTATTGCGGTCGCGGCAATCGCATTCCTCATTGGCAGGGGCGGCGGCAGGGAGCGGCCGCCAAGGGAGAGGCCAGAGAGGCCCCCCCCGCGGGACTGGACGACACCCGCGCAGGAAGAGCGGGAAACGGTTACATGATAAGCGTGACCAGGCCCCTTTCGGGCCAACCCACTGCCGTTTTGGCGTGCAATCCCCCTTATGACTGCTTCGCAATCTTGACACCCGGCAGCTTCCTAAAGTCGTTGTCCATAGTCAATAGGATAGCCCCGCTCTCAAGGGCGCTTCTATAAATCAGCGCGTCTATCGCGTGAAGGCCGTATTTCAAGGAATCTTGTGCCGCCTTTTCCGATATCTCGCAGTTTATATCAACAATAAGGCTTTTGCACCTTATAAAGGATAGCGACCTCATTATCTCACTCTTGCTTTTTCCGGTCATTACCAACTTTTTGGCAATCTCATACATGCTCACAGCCGATGTTAAAATGCTGTCGCCTGATTCGATGTACCCCCTGCTCTCCTCACTCTTGCCTTTGAAGTAGCCCAGCCAGACGCTGCTGTCCAGAAAAAGTTTAGTACCTGTCATGTTTGTCTCTCAGGCCTTCCATAATGTCCCAGTCCCCTTTCAAGCTTCCGTACATGGACTCGATCTTTTTCCTGCGGGCGGTGAGCAGCTTGTTGATCACTTCATCATAGGACCTTGTCTTGGTCTCCTTCTTGAGCGCGCTCAACATCTGCATGGTGTGCTCCTTCACCTGTATGGTCGTAGCCATGTTCTATAACTTATAAGTTATAGAAATAAAAGGCTTTCCCGGTAGTGTGGGTCGCCCCCCACATCGTGCGCCCCCAATAAATGCAAGTTACCCCCTTAATCTCGTTGGGTGAGTATCTCAACTAGATTTCTCTCGATCTCAGCGATCTTTGTTTCTCTCAAGTGCCCCATCTTATAATGTATAGCACATTTTTCGATTGTGAACAGTATGTTTGGTCGTATCATGCTTTCGACCCTCAGCATGCCATCTTCTAAGTCTTCGTTAGTCAAATCCAAAGAGTAACCATCGGACCTGGAGCTTGTCACGCCGCATAATATCAGGTCGTTTCCTTCCAATTCCGCGACGACTATGGCCGGCCGCGCCTTAGTCCCGATTGTGTCGGTGAACGGTATCGACGTGACGACTAAATCCCCTTTTGCAAATGTTTCCACGCTTCGTCCTCCTCCGGAGTCAGCCATTCCCGGGCTAGCACCTTTTCACTCATGAGGGAGGCGTACATAGCGTCGCTTATGCGTTTCATGGGCCGCAGTTCGACCCTGTCCCTGTAGCAAAGTATGGCGACCTTGCAGCCGGGCTTTAACCCCGCACTTTTTTGGACATCCTTTGGGATCGATATCTGGCCCTTCTCGGTGAGCGTCACGGTTTTCATCTCAAGCAAATCCGCTTTTTCCATGAGTAAGCTTAGTAAGCTAAGTAAGAAAAACCTTTCGAGGCGAAAGGCTTTCGTGAGACTAAACAGCCTGGTGAGAATGAATGGGCCGTGGGGCCGGCCCCGCATAAGCGTGACTAGGGGCCCTTTCGGGCCCCCGTCAACTCCCTATAGTCCGCCTCCTACTTTGCACCGGCCTTCGCCGGGTTTACCCCGGGGCGGCCGTCAGGCCTTCCCGGAATAAATCTGATTTTTTCGGCTCTCCCGGCTTTGCGCAAGCGGCGCACGGCCCCCCGCTGCCGCAGTTCGCGCAGTAGTCGGATTTGCAAACACCGCAATGCCCAGCATACGGCTCGCACACGCCCATCACGCGCCCGCACACCTCGCACACGCCCGTCTTCCTTCTCACCCACGCATATGAGGCCATTTTCTTTTTGAGCCTTTCTTGCCTTCTCTTTTTCGGCGTTTATTCATGCGGGCTTCGGGGACTAATAGTTGCCGTCGGGGAAGATTAGCTCGCGGCGATAACCTTATCTTTGGGGGATAATACTGGAGAATCCTATGACTAACGATAGTATTATGAGTCTAAGCGTAGCTTATTAAGATACGCTCTAGAAGTTGGGATGCGATCGAGAATACTCACGCGATGAACACCTTTGGCCTCGCCAGCCTCACGCCCTCATCCAGCAGCCGCTCGACATATTCCCTGAACTTCTGGTCGGGGCGGTCCGTTTTCTTAAAGCCCGACCCGCGCTTGTAGAAGTCCACGGAGTTTATCTTGGACACCTGGGACACCCCCGGGCTGTAGAGGACGACGCCGGCGCCCTGGTCCGCAAACTCCTTTGGAACGAACGGATAGGATATGAAGAGCGTCTTTGTCATCGGGTCGTACTTGAACCCGCGCTTCTCCAGGGCGCTCCTGTATTCCCGCCCGTCCACATACGTTCCCGTAACTGCATCCATAGCTACCCCTATGCAAGCCGAAATGAAATTCGCGGATGCCTGGGCCGGGCAAAGGTGCATCCGGCGTCGGAATCCCCGATGCCGACCAAGTCATGCACAGTAATATTACCAACTATGACAAGGTCGGGCTTATATTAGAAACGTCCCCTATAAAAACCTTCGGATCGACTATTACAAATAGATTGGGATAACCCTCAAACGGCGCGAATATCGCCTAGAAAACCATCCCCAGGACCGCCCAAAGGCCAAGGCCCAATACGCCGCACCCGATTATCGGCGGGAGCGCCGGCAGGGCCGCACGTTTCACGTTCGTGACATAGTATATCACAAGCGCGAGCCCGCACATAGAGCCGGCCACGGTGAACATCACGGGCATCCAGTCGTTCAGCGTGCGCAGGACCGCGACGAACAGTATCAGGGGTATCACAATATCCCCCGTGCCCAGGCCCAGCACATCGCTGTCGGCCTTGACGCCCTTCCTCGGCCCGGTCTTTATGCCCTTTGACGGCGTCTCGAACATTATAGGCATCTCCCTTATCCTCGACTCGTCGGCGAGTTTTATCATATGCTTTGTCTTGAACACGGCGATGATATCATATGTCCCAAGCGCCGCTACCAAAAGGAGGGTCGGCATCAGCCCCATGAACGAGCCGAGCGCCCCCCCGGCGCCGGCGATTGATATGGCGAGCGTCACGTTCTTGACGGTGAATGTCTTTTTGAGGAACCTGGCCAGGACCGTGAGGGCCGAGACTGCCATGAGTATCACCAGGTATTCGCCCTCGCTGGACAGGAACTGCCCTATGGCGTCGAGTATCGCATACTGCCATACCATCATCGAGCCTACGAAGATGATGTAGACCTCGAGGAAGCGGAACAAAAGGTCGCCCTTGTAGTATTTCAGCAGCAGGAGAAGGGTCACAGTGCCGAAGAGCACGATGCTTAGGAAGTACAGCGTGCCGTACGGGTCGTCGACATCCTTGCCCGTCATCGGATTCACGTCGCCAACCTCCGGTATCGACCGGTAGCCGACGTAAAGGCCGACTACGGTGCAGAACAGGAAAATCGCAACGAAAAACCCTATCTTGTTCATGGGTGTATTACGTAGCGGGTTAGAAAAAGCCCGGGTGCGCCCAAGGGCCGCCCTAAGCTGCCATGGCATTTGCGGCTTTACCTGTTGGGCACGGTCTTCACGTTCCCGTGGCGCGGCTCGAAGAGGTCGCCCTTGCTGATGAGCTCCTGTATAAGCTTCTCCGTGGTCCTGTTGTCGATGTTGTGGTAGGTCTGCGCCTCCTCAAGCACGCGGCCCACGGGGACCATGCCATTGTCAAATTCTTCCTCCAGCCCCTTGACGATGCCTGTTATCGTGTATATCTTGTCCCTCTCGGACTTCGGGTGGTCGGACATTATCCTGTCGATGTCAAAGCCGCCGCCCTCCTTTTCCATGCCGACTTCCCTTAGCACGAACTCCACGAGCCGTATCGCCCTTTCTGTGTCGTCTATCTCGACGCTCTTGCTCAGGCGGACCTTGGCAGACGCCTCGGCCAGGCGGACAAGGCCCTCGAGCTGCCTTGGCGTCAGCGGCACGCTGCCGCCACTGCTCCTCTTCCTCAAGTCGACGTAATAATCCGCCAGCCTCTTGCTCGCCTCCTGCGTGAGTATGGGGTGGCAGTTCCTGCGCACGTAGGCGAGGTATTTCCTCAGCAGCTTCTCCTCGACTATGGGTATCAGCTTCTCCTCGTCTTCCTTCTGCACGGCCTTCGGGTTTGCAGCCCTTGTCTGTGCGACCTTGTGGCCGCGCAGTATGTGGTCCGCGAGTGCCTGGTCCCGCGTCTCGTCAAGGACGTCCTTTATCGGGAATATGAGGTCGAATCTGGATATGAGGCTGGCAGGTATGTCGAACTGCTCCGCCGGAGGCTTGTACGGGTCAAAGCGGGAATACTTCGGGTTTGCCGCGGCAAGGACTGCGCTCTCGGACCTGAACGTCGCTATTATGCCGGCCTTCGCGACGCTGACCGTTTGCTGCTCCAGCGCCTCGTGGATCGCCGACCGGTCCTCGTCGGACATCTTGTCGAACTCGTCGATGCACGCGAGGCCGCCCGACGCGAGTACAAGGGCGCCCGCCTTCAGGACCCACCCCCCCTCGCCGAACTCGTCTTTTTCAGCTATCGCCGTGAGGCCCCCGCCCGTTGCGGACTTTCCTGAAACATAAATCGACTTTGGCGCCAGCCGGTTGACGTATTTGAGTATCTGGGATTTTGCTGTACCTGGGTCACCTATCATCAGTATGTGTATCGAATCCCTGATCTTCGTCCCGTCCGGCAGCTTCTTGTGGGACGCGCCGCCGCACAGCTGCAGGAGGATGGCCTCCTTCGCCTCCGTGTGGCCGTAGATGGAGGGCGCTATCGAGCCTATCATCTTCTCGTACACCTTCGGGTCGCGGGCCAGTTTTTTGATCTCTTTTTCTTCAGCCTCCGTGATCTCCAATTCCTCGAACTCCAGCTCGGTGAACTCGATGTTGTTTGACTCGATGTATTTCTGGTAGATGGTGTCGGGCTTCCCCTTCTGCGGCGGCTCGAGGCGCAGGCTGCCGGTGATTATTATCCTCTGGCCCGGGACGACACGCTTCTTGACGAGGTCCTCTTCCAGCCAAACGGCTATCCTCTTCGCCTGGTCCCCGCCCTTGAGTATCTCAAGGGGCTCTTGGACCTGTATCTTCTGGAAGTCGATGTACTTGGACTTCTCCTCCTCGAGCTTGAACTCCCTCCTGCCGCACTGCTCGCAGACATCCGGCTGTCGCAGGCCTCTTCTGGGCTGCATGACGCTGACCTCGGTCTTGCACCTCTTGCAGGAGAAGACCCCCTTCCAGACCTTGGGAAGCACATCTGTCGTGGTCGTGATGAGCCCCTGGACGCTGAACATCCGGTTGAGATGGTAAGACACGCAGTCGCGCACCATGACCTCGTTCTCCGGCGGCAGGTTCTTGAATCTGGCGCATATCCGGGGCTCCTCTTCCAGATCCGTCGAGAACGCGATGTGCGCCTTCTCGGCCTCGATGGCGCGGTTGAAGAGCAGGACTACCTCGTCGGGGCTCTTTATCAGCTGTTCGGCGATGCGGGGCGAGAATTCTGCAAGCTTCTGGAAATCGACCTCGATGCTCTGCTTCTTCGGGTACTCCTCGCCGACCGCGTTGAGCTCCTCGCGGCAGTGCTCGCTTAGGAAGGCCTCGATGTCATCGGATTCCGACTCAAGAGCGTCACCCGGCATTTTAGTTTAGGAGAGAAGAGAGCGGACCACCCCGGCCCGTATGCTGATTCGGACCGCCCAGACCTGGGACTAGATTTGAAACGCTGGCTTAAAAAAGGGCGGGATTTGGTCCAACGGCCGGAAGAGACAACTGGCGTTAGCGGAGAGAATAGATAACGGCAGCCGCAATTTTCATGCGGCCGCGCGGGTCTTGAATAAAAAGAAAACAAATGGGGCCTTGCAGCCCCGGGAGCGAATCGATGCTTACTCCATTATGGCCCCGACATCCCTGAGAGCCTTGTCGACCTGGGCGATAGCCTTGTCGATGTTCTCCCATTCCTTGGCGCCGACGACGTTGATCTTCCCGCTCGTGAAAACGAGAGCGACGCACTTCGGCTCCTTGACCCGGAAGATGAGGCCCGGGAACTGCTCCGGCTCATATTCGACGTTGTCAAGCTCGGTTGCCGCGACGTCGATGTTGACTTCGTAGCCGAGGTTCGCAGAAACAACGAGGTTTTGCACCTTGCTCTCGATCTTCTTGGGCTTTAGCCCGCCCTCCTTGAATTTCTTCTCGAGCTGCTTGACGACTAAATCTATTTCATCCCAATGCCTAGCGCCCGTGCAGTTTACTTTTCCAGATGAGAATATCAGCGCCGACACGCGCGGCTCTTTCATCCTGTATATCGCACCGGGGAAGTGGTCCGGGTCATACTCGATGTCTTTAGCCTTCTTGGCGAACTGCTCCAGGTTTATCCTCGTGTCGATCGACACGGAGACCACCAGGTTCTCCAGCTTCTTGTCCCATTTGACTTTTGCCATGTTTACCACCCAAAGAAATACCGGGCTTTTAATAGCCCTTTATATACCTTTTTAAAGAAAGCGGATTATTAGAAAAGATGGGTATAAAAAGGCCTTTTAATACATGAGGTCTTTCGAAAGGGTGTTTTCGGGGCTAGGGATGCGGGTTTTTGGATTGGTTGGCGCGGAGGGTTGTGTTTAAGGGTTAGGAGCCGGGTTTTCGCTGCCCGCGTTTCTCCAATAGCATCTCAAGCACTTTGCCGTGTCTGGCTGCCGTACTGTAGCCCCCCTTCAGCTTGTGCAGCCTGTGGGCCGCATGGGCCTTTTGCTTTTCAGTCATATCGCCCATATATTCCATGA
>JBFYKJ010000043.1:0-11917 GCA_041306005.1 Candidatus Altarchaeota archaeon
GACGATGCCGTCTACCGCGCCGGGGCCCGGGAGTGGATGTGGATAAAGTGGAAGAAGGATTATTTGGAAGGCCTCGCCGACACGTTCGACCTGGTCTTGATAGGCGCGATCCACGGCACCGGCAAGAGGGCGGGCAAGTACGGGACGCTCGTCGGGGCGAGCTACAACGCCGACAAGGACGTCTTTGAGAGCTTCTGCAAGATAGGGACCGGATTCACCGACGAAGTGCTGGACGAGATGCCGCAAAGGTTCAAGAGATTGATATCAAAAAAGAAACCCGCACGGGTGAGCGCGAGCGATGATTTGAAGATCGACGTCTGGTTCGAGCCGGAGGTGGTCATGGAGGTCAGCGGGGCGGAGATAACCGAGAGCCCTATACACACATGCGGGTCGGACGAATTGGGCAAGGGATTATCCTTAAGGTTCCCGAGGTTCAAGCAATTCAGGGAGAACAAGAAGCCGGAGGACGCGACGAGCACGCACGAGGTCCTCAGTATGTATGGGAAGTGAGGGACCCCGCAAGATTTTAAACGCATACCGGTTATATGAAGCGAAGATGGCCAGACAGCGAGACATAGGGGGCGAGATAGACGAGATAGTGGAGTCCCTCGGCAGGAAGAGCAAGCCCGGCGAGGATACGTCGATGCTCGTTCTGGAAGCCGCGATTAAGGTCGAGGAGCTGGCCAGGGGTTATTATGCAAGCCTCGCAAAGTCCGTGAAGGGCAATGCGGGGAAAGCGGTCCTTGATTCGCTGGCCGACGAGGAGCTGAGGCACCTCAAAGCGCTTGAAGCCCAGAAGGCTATGCTGAAGAAGGGGGAGGACTGGCTCTTCAAAGAGAGGGTGAAGCCTATAGAGGCAGTCTGCCCGCTTGCTCCCGGCGGCGCCAAGTCCAGCAGGGGGATACTCGCAAAGCTGCTTAGGAGGGCGACAGACGCCGACATCCTGAAGCTCGCGATGACTGTCAAGATGCGGACCATAAAGTTCTACTGCGCGGCCTCGTGGAAGGTGAAGGACGCCGGCGGGAGGAAGATGCTCGCCCACCTTGTGGACATCGAGGAGAGGCACCTTAGGGGGCTTGAGGCGCAATACGGGTGGCTAGAGCAGACGGGCTTTTGGTACGACCCGGAGATGGCGACCGACTGAAGCCTCGGTCTATCCGCATTGTTATTCGGGCGACTACTTCACTATCTTCTGCACCGCCTTGAACTCCTCGGTGCCGGCCTTGTCAAGAAGCTGGAAGATGAGCATCTCGGTGGAGACTGAGTACACTCCCGACTGCGGCGCGCGTGTCAGCGCGGTCTTCCAGTCGCTCTCTTTCCTAGAAGAGACCGCGTCTTCGACCAGATAGACCTCAAGCCCTATGCGGGCGGCGTCCAGGGCGGTCTGCAGGACGCAAACGTGCGCCTCGACGCCGCAGATGACAAGTGTCTCCGCCCCAAGCGCCTTTAGCCTGTCCTTGAACTCCTTGTTCCGCATGCACGAGAACTCCAGCTTCTCTATCGGCTTTTCCGCCCCGCCGCCCAGGATGTCGGCAAGCTCGGCCACCGTCGGCCCGATGCCCTGCGGGTACTGCTCGGTGTGGACTATCGGGATGCCAAAGAGCTTGAACGCGTGGATGAGCTTGGAGCAGTTCTCCACCACTCTCGGGAACTGGTGTATCGCCGGCCGAAACTTCTCCTGCATGTCTATGACCACGAGCGCTATGCCGCTTCGCTTTGGTATGCCGTCCATTTCGGTCTTCGGTTCTCGGTCCCCGGTCTTGGAGAAAGATCGCCTTTGAGTATGCAGTTAGCCAACCTCACATCGCCCTAAGCTTCTCTATCCGCTTCTCCAGCGGCGGGTGGGTGGCAAAAAGGCCGTCCATTAGCGAGCGCTTCGGATCCGAGATGAACAGGTGCGACACCGCCTCGCTGACGTTCATGTTGCCCTTGTTCGTGTTCTTTATCTTCTCAAGGGCGCCGGCAAGGCCGGGGGGATATCGGGTCAGCTTGACGCCGGTGGCGTCGGCCAGGTATTCCCGCTTCCGGGATATCGAGAGCTGTATCAGCCTGACCACTATCGGGGCGATTATTGCGAGTATTATGCCCGCGACAAGGAGTATCACATAGATGCCCCCTCCCTCCTTCTTGTTGCCCCCGCCGCCAGAGTATAGCATGGTCCGGAGGAAGAAGTGGCTTAGTATCGCCACAAGCCCGACGAATACCGCTATCAGCGTGAAGAACCGGATGTCATAATTCCCTATGTGGGACATCTCATGGGCTACGACGCCCTCAAGCTCCTGGCGGCTCAGGCTGTCAAGGGCCCCCTGCGTGACCGCGATGCAGGCGTGCTTTGGGTCCCTCCCAGTCGCAAATGCGTTTATCTCGTTGCCTGGGATGACATACGCCTTGGGCACGGGTATGCCGCCCGCTATCGCAAGGCCCTCCACGGTGTTGATGTAATACGCGTGCTTGACCGGGTCCGCCTCCTTCGCGCCGGTCGAGGCGAGCACTATCCCCGCGCCCGCATAGAACATTGCGATGGCGTCGACTATGACGAATACGCCGGCGATTAGCAGCAATACAAGGGCAGCCTCCGGGGCCAGGATCTCCGAGAATATGAAGACCAAGACTAGCAAGAGCGCCAGTATGAAGCCTACCAGCAGGACGGAGTTCCTCTTGTTCTTGCTTATCTCCGAGTAGAAGGTGGTTGCGCCCATATCAAGCGGTAGTTTTAATCACAAATTTAATCGTAAAGTTAATCATAGATTTAATCATAAATAGGATCAAAAAACAGAAAAGAGCCGGAGGCTTGCCGCCTCCGGATATGCCGCCCTTAGAATTGGACCTTCGGGACAGCCTTTTCGGCCTCGGCTATCTCAAAGTAGGCCTCTTGCTTCTTGCCCATCATGCCGGCAAACAAGCTGCCCGGTATCATCTGGATGGTATTGTTGTACTCGAGCACGGCGTCATTGTAGAACTGCCTTGAGTAGGCTATCTTGCTCTCTATGCCATCCAGCTGCTCCTGGAGGAGCTTGAAGTTCTCATTGGCCTTCAGCTGGGGGTAGTTCTCGGCTACTGCAAAGAGGCTCTTTAAGGCGCCGGTCATCATGTTGTTCGCGGCCGCCTTGTCCTCGACGCCCTGCGCGCCCATCATCGCGGCGCGGGCTTTTGTCACGTTCTCGAAGATCGTCTTTTCATGCGTTGCGTAGCCCTTGACAGTCTCGACGAGGTTTGGCACGAGGTCGGTCCTCTTCTTGAGCTGCACGTCTATCTGCGCCCATGCGTTCTTGACGCGGTTGTAGGCGCCTATTATCTTGTTGAAGTAGTACACTGCCACCAGCACCAGGAGGAAGACCACCCCCAATACTATCCATAAGAGGTCCATTTTGTTGTTAGATTATGAGGGTGGGGGAATAAAAGCGTGTTGGAGGGGCATAATCTCTCGCGCTTACTTGCGAAGCCTCTCCTTAACGCGCTTCTCGGCATACTTGTCGACCATCTGCTTGACCTTCGCGTCGATGTACGCCTCCACCGTCCGGTGCTTCCGGACCATCTTGAACGCCCACGAAGCCCATAGGAGGACTGTAACCGCCATCGCGATGACGAGCGACATTATGATTATCGCGAGGCCCTTTATCATCGTGTCGCCTGCGGACCAGAAAAGCATGTATGCGAGCATGAAAACCACCCAGCCGCTCCAGAGGATGGATGTGAGTGCCAGCCGGGCCCTGAAGCCTATGGACTCGAAGTCTTCCATGTTAGGGTTATGAGAGGGGGTTAAAAAAGCTGCGGTGGCGGCGTGTTTGCGAGGGCGCCCCCCGGGTACGCGCCGGGTGCGTGCTAGGGCAACTGCCGGAGCGCTGCTTAGATGAACGCTATCCCCCGCCCCTTGCCCCCCAGCTTTCGGTAAATGGCGCACGCGGACGATATGTCCTGTATCGCAAGGCCCGTTGTGTCAAAGACGGTTATCTGCTCCGCGTTCTCCCGCCCGGGTTTCCTGCCGACGACCACTTCCCCGATGGTGGCGTGGATATCCTCACGGGTTAGGAAGCCCTGTGATATGGGGACGTTTATCTCGCCGCTGTGCGAGGCCTGCTCCCAGTCGTCTATGACTATTCTCGCGCGCTTAAGGAGCGCGGGGTCCAGCTCCTCCTTGCCCGGGGCGTCTGCGCCGACCGCGTTTATGTGCGCGCCAGCCTTTACCCACTCAGACTTGACCACCGGCTTTCTCACGGGCGTTGTCGTGACTATTATATCCGCGCCCTTGACCGCTTCCTCGACGGAGCCCGCCGGCGCCGCGTCAAGGCCGCTGGACGAAGCCGCATTTGCCAGGGCTTCCGCGTGGGCCTTGTCGAGGTCGAACACCGAAGCGCTGGTCAAACCCGGCCTCACGACCCCGACCCCCTCAAGCTGGGTATAAGCCTGCGCCCCGGCGCCTATGAAAGCCACCTTTTCAGAATCTTCCCTTGAAAGGTATTTGGCCGCTATAGCCCCCGCCGCGCCGGTCCTCATCTTTGTTATGTGCGTCCCGTCCATTATAGCCAGGGGGTATCCGTTGTCGGGGTCTATCAAAGTTATTGTCGCCATGACCGTCGGCATGTCCTTGTTTCCGGGGTGGACATTCACGTTCTTCACGCCCGCTATGCGCATGTCGGGGATGTATGCCGGCATGCACCTCAAATCGCCCTTCTCGAAAGTTATGTACACTTTTGGCGGCATCTGGACACGGCCCTTGCCGTACAGCTTGAATGCTGACTCCACAGTGTCTATGTACTCGGGCATCGAGAACGCCTTCTCGACCTCGGCCTTGGTTAGTAACAATGTTTGCATTTTGGAAATGGGCCCAACCACACGGTCTATTGGAAAGGGGCCCAGAACTAAAGGTTGAAAGCTTATAAATTCTGCCGGCATGCCGAACCGGCGCGGCACCATCCTGCACCGGCACGAATCACCCGTTCTTCGCCGTCTTCTCGTAGTCGGAGAGCCGCTTCTGCGAGTGGCCGTCGATTTTTATAAAGGGTTCGGCGCGCTTGAGGACTACGCCCAGCTTTTTCAGCTGCTTTCGCCTCTTGAGCTGCATGCCGCTCTCCTGGACGTATTTTATACATGCCGCCGCCACGGGCCCGACGCCGGGCAGGCGTATCAAATCCTCATATTCGGCGTTGTTGATGTCTACGGGCTCGTCGAATCGCTCCAGCGCGAGCCTCACCTTCGGGTCGCCGGGCGGCAAATTCCCTTCGAGCATCACTCCCCTGAATTCCTTTAGGGGTATGCCATATTTCCTCATCATGAAATCCGCGCAGTAAAGCCTCCTCTGCCGCGCGGCCGGAGAGGCCTTTCTCGCCTCCAGCGGAGTCCCAGGCAGTGGCTGGAAAGCGCTGTAATACACCCGTCTCACGCCGATGTCGACATATTCCTTCTCCGCCCGCTCAAGGACCTCCAGGTCCGTCTCCCCCCCCGCGCCGACGACCATCTGCGTCGTCTGCCCGGCTTGCGGCTCAAGCTCGCGTATCCACTCCTGCCTCCGCAGGATGTCCGAGTCAAACGACTTCATGCTCGAGAGCTCGGAAAGGCGCGATTTGTTCGGCGCCTCGAGGTTTATCGACACGCGGTCGGCGAGCTCGCACGCCTGCTTCACAAGCTCCCTTCCGGCGCCCGGGAGTATCTTGAAATGGACATACCCCGTGAACCCGCCCTCCCTTATCCGCCTGACGGCGTCGACCATCCTCTCCATTGTGCTGTCCGGGTCCTTGACGACGGTGGAGGTGAGAAACAGCCCCTCCGCCTGGTGAGTGGAATAAAGGTGCCGAAAGACATCTGCCAGCTCCGCCGGGGAGTACTCAAATGACGCCCGCGGCGAGCCGTCCGGGCGGCAGGCGCTGCACGAGTTCTCGCAGTACTTGCAGTCAAAGACACAAACGTTGGAAAACAGCGTCTTGAACAGCCTCATCCGGTGGCCGCCCTCGGCGAATGAGTTGTATATCGTGCCGGGGATGAGGTCGCGCGCAGCGGAGGTGGTTGGGTCCTGTTCCAAGTCAAGCCTCTTTAATGCCGCCTGGCTAGTAGAACAAAGGTCCCACGAGCCGGCCTTGGCCAATGCGGATATCTTGTCGGGGTCCATCTGCGCACCGGGGCGCCAGCCCCTGTAACTGTTAATTCCAAGGCACAAGCTCAAAAGCCGATGCCTGCAAAACCCGCCACCCTAAAAGCCCCTAAGCGTCGTCTGCCTGCCCCGAAGCAGTTCTTTCAGGAGCGTGCTCTCCCTTATGAAGCGGGCCAACGGCAGGCGGAACTTGGGGCCCAGATAGGCTAATGCCTCCTTGATGCCTTCGAATTCCCTGTACTTCTGCTTCATGGCAGTCCTCACGTTCTCCCTCACATTGAAAACGCCGAGAGGGACGTAGCCCTTGTAGGCCTCGCGAAGGACTATCGCCCCCGCCTGCTTGCGCTCCCGGGCGAGGGCTTCCAAAACGCCGAACTTGCAGCTGTAATAACATCCACCAACCGAGGAGTACTCCTTCTTCCCGGTGCTGTGCTCATGGTCGGCGAATACCACTTCTTCGTTCCCCATCACATGGAGGAAAGCCTCTATCCACTCGTATTGCCAAAATGTCGGGAGAAGAAGGACCGCGTAGTAGTTGTTCAGGCTGTCGAACTCATAGACCCTCAGCTTGTCGATGACCGGGTTGTAGACTACTTCGTCAAGGAGCATCTTCCCGAGGAGGGTATCGCACGCGGTTATGGACCATCGCGTGGGCACGAGCCTGCGGTTTTTCCCCATTCCGAATGAGCCGACCGAGAAGGCTTTTTGTATCCTCGAGAACGGGGCGTCCTTGTTGTACAAATCCGTCACCGCCTCGGCCGCCTTCAAATCGGTGTCGTAATACGCCTTTTCCAGGTGGCGGTCCCAGCTGCAGTTGCCGACATGGAACTTTTCTAACGGCGCGCTCGGCCCGTGGGGCGCCTGCTCGTCGCTGAAGGAAGCGCCCATCGGCTTCTTTTTGAAGACCACATCGCTGTCGACCGATGACGACGCCATGGCTATGTCGCGGAGCTGCTCGACTAAGTGGTTGTCAAGGTCCGTTATCCCCACCGCGCTCTTGCCGCGGACAAGGCTCATGCGGAAGTCGACGACCTGCGGCGTTGTAAGCTTCTTTGGTATCCAGCTTTCAGGCGTATCTACTATCGCCGTGTCGCCGTGCTGGGGGACGAGCATCGGGCCGGCAAAGACCTTGGGGTAATTCCAGCTCCCGATGAATACCGAAGGCGGCGTGCTGCCCGAGAGCTCCGTCCCTATCTTGACCGAGCGCATCGGCATCCGCGACGTCAGCCTCTTAAGGTATTCCCCTTTTCCACCGACGGCCATTTCTGTCTTGTGTCTTGGGCCCGCGGTTCACTTTGTGAACCGGGGCACAGGGTCGGTTCCCGACCCTCGTGTCTTGGGTCCTGGGCCAAAAGCCGCCCCCTACAGCATTAGCTGATTGGGATAAACTAAAAAACCACCCTGGGCGCCGGCTATACTGAGCGAGGCCACTTAAAAAAGGCTTTTATATCGTCATATTCAAATATGCCGATATGAATCCCGCTGACGTGTTCAGGGCCCTGGGCGACGAGACGAGGCTTGAGATAGTCCTGTTCCTGAAGAACGGCGAGAGGTGCGCCTGCAAGATACCCGAAGCCGTCGGCAAGGCCCAGCCTACGGTGTCGCAGCACCTGAAGATCCTCAAGGATGCGGGCGTGCTCAAGTCGCGAAGGGACGGCAAGAGGATAATGTACAGCGTCTGCTGCCCGGAGGTATTGAAACTCATCGAGGTCTCGGAGAGGATACTATCAAGGGGCGAATCATGGCGAAAGAAAAGGTAAGCGGGGACAAGGCGGGCAACGAGGGCATTGGCAGAAAGCTGCCGGAGCCTAAGATACTGATTGCCGCATCGGTGCTAACGATTTTGGCTGTAGCCTTGGTATGGGGCGCAGTCGCAAAGCCCTGCTGCCGGGTCCCGGGCGCATCGGGCGCGCTTCTCGGGGCGAACGGGAACGGCACTGCGGGGAATGCAACAAGCACCGCGCCGGCGGGTACTGCGCCCGGTGCCGATAAAGTCGAGCTCTACCACTTCCACGGGACGCACCAGTGCTACTCGTGCGTTAGGGTCGGGGAGCTTGCCGAAAAGACGGTCAACACATATTTCGCCGACGAGCTCGCGTCCGGCAAACTCGTCTTCGGCCACATAAACTACGACCTTCCCGAGAACGAAGGGCTGTCGGAAAAGTTCGGCGTCACGGGGTCCTCGATTTGGATAGGCACGACCTCGAGCGGCGGGTTCAGCAAAGAAGAAGACACAAAAGTCTGGTACAAGCTGCAGGACGAGGCAGGGTTCATGTCTTACCTTAAAGGCATCCTCGAGAAGCGGCTTGCGGGGGATTTGAGCTAGCCGAGATTCATATACTCAACCAGACGTTGAAAATGGACCTGATGGGCTTTATGGAGGCGATGGGGACTAGCAACATCCCCATCATAGCAGCTTTCTTCATCGGCCTGATGACTGCAATCAGCCCGTGCCCTCTAGCTTCTAACATAGCCGCGATAGCTTACACCTCCAGAAAGATGCAGAGCGCGAAGGCGACCCTTATAACCGGTTTTTTGTACACCCTCGGCCGCGTTTTCACTTATACCTCAATAGCCGTCCTGATAGTCTGGGCCGGCATCAGCAGCCGCTCCATCTCCCTAGCGCTCCAGGAGTACGGCGATATAATACTCGGCCCCTTGCTGGTATTCGCCGGGATAGTCATGCTGGAGATAATAAAGCTCAAGCTGCCCGAATCGGACCGGATGAATTCATTGAAGGCAAAACTCGCCGAGAAAGGGTACCTTGGCGCATTCTTCCTCGGCGCGGCCTTCGCACTCGCGTTCTGCCCGTTCAGCGCGGTCCTGTTCTTTGCGATGCTGATACCCCTGGCGATACAGGCGGGCGACCCGATAATCATCCCGTCCGTCTTTGCGTTCGCGACCGGCCTGCCGGTGATAATCCTCTCGGTGATGCTTGCAAAGAGCGTGGCTAAGATGGCTTCGGCGGTGAAGAAGATACAGAAGGTCGAGGTGTATATGCGAAAGGCGGTGGGGATAATATTCCTGGTGATAGGAAGTTATTACCTAGTCCTGGCCTTCGCTTAAACCTGCCGACAAAATCCAAAACGATAAATCCGAAATGAAAATACAGGTCCTCGGGACGGGCTGCCCGAAGTGCAAGCAATTGGAGGAGAGCGTCAAGAAGGCGCTTGCGGCGTCGGGGAAATCTGCGGACGTGGAGAAGGTGGAGGACTTGGCGAAAATACTCGAAGCGGGCGTCATGATGACCCCCGCATTGGTGATCGACGGGAAGGTCGCCAGCTCGGGGAAAGCCCTTTCGCCCGAAGAGATAGCAAAGCTCCTTAAATAGCGGACTCAAGACTGCGCACTCAAGACTGAGGACTCAAGACCCAAGACTGTAAAGATGGACTGGCTTTCCGGCGCACTGGACTCGGGGGTGAGATCGCTGCAGGACTACCTCTCGGCCCACGTCCTGCTCTGCCTCGTCCCGGCCTTCTTCATCGCCGGCGCGATAGCCGTTTTCGTCAAGAAAGAGCAGATACTCAAGTACATGGGGCCGAAGGCCAACAAGGCAGTATCTTACGGGTTTGCGTCCATGGCAGGCACGTTTTTAGCGGTCTGCTCCTGCACGATACTCCCCCTGTTTGCGAGCATCCGGACTAAGGGCGCCGGGCTCGGGCCGGCAATAGCCTTCCTCTTCTCGGGCCCCGCGGTAAACGTGCTCGCGATAGTCTATACCGCTTCCGCGCTCGGCTTTGACATAGGCCTTGCCAGGGCGGTGTTTGCGATACTCCTTTCCATAGTCATAGGCCTGACTATGGCGTTCCTCTTCAAGGAGAAGGTAACATCGGGCGCGGACATATTCAAGACGGTGTCCGATGAATCTAGGAAGGGGCATCGCGTCCCATTGTTCTTTATGGCTTTGCTGGCAGTGCTCCTAACCGCCACCGCCGGGATAGATGTGATAACAAAGGCTGCCCCCCTCATAGCGCTGATAGTGGGCATCCAGTACGCGGCAGTCAAGTGGTTCAAAAAGGAAGACGTGCGGGCCTGGTTTAATGAGACCTGGAACTTCACAAAGAAGATATTCCCTTTGATACTGATAGGTGTCTTCATCACGGGGATAATCGCTTTCTTCCTGCCGTATGAGTACATACGCTACTGGCTCGGCGGGAACGGGATTATGGCGTGCTTCATAGCCGCAATCATCGGGACCGTGCTTTACATGCCGACCCTTCTTGAAGTCCCCGTAGTGGGCTCGATACTCGGGTATAAGATGGGGGTCATCGGGGCGGGCCCCGCCCTTGCGTTGCTCCTCGCCGGCCCCGGTGTTTCGCTCCAGAGCCTCCTTGTCGTCAGGGGCGTCCTTGGCGCAAAGAGGACCGCCGCCTACGCCTTGCTCGTGGTATTCTACTCGACGCTGGCAGGATTCGTGTTCGGCATGATGGCCGGATGACATTGGGCGGCTGCGGGCTAAATGCCTGGGGTAATGCCCTTACGCGGGATACATCAATATCCCCGCAACAACGCACATGTTGACCGTGAACCAGAGGATGTAAGCTATCATTATCGGCCTCTCCCTGTGGACTATCCCGTAGATTATCCAAAAGACGTCGAAGAAGGCGTAAAGCCCCCAGCTGATGAGCGATAGCCCGGCCGCGCTCTTCATCCCGTAGATAAGCATTATCTGCGGCAGGGTCATAACCGGCCCTAATACGCCGGCCGCAAGGACTATCTTATCCAGAAGGCGGACCCACTTGTCCGGGTGCGGGTACGGGTCCTTCTTGTTCTTATAATGGTTCTTGGCCGTATGCTTGCACTTGGTCGTATGCCTGGGCTTTCTCATGTGCAGGCTGTGGAGTTGGGGGAGCACAAGCTATTTTTCTAGCGCGGGAAATAAAAGGAGGATATTGATGTGAGGCCACGAATGGAATACACGTCCCCTCTCATCGTCACAGCCGCCATAATCAGGCGGGGAGAGAAGCTCCTGATCACCAAGCGCCCGGACTACTCTCGGCTTTGGGAATTCCCGGGCGGGAAGATGGAATATGGGGAGACTGCAGAGGAGTGCCTGAAGCGGGAGATAAAGGAGGAGCTTGACTGCGAGATAAAAGTCGGCAGGGTCTTTGACGTCTCTTCCCACGTGTACGGCGGCGGGAAGCACGTGGTGATAATATTCTACGAATGTTTGGCAGCAAAGGGCGAACTTAGGGCACTTGAACATGAAGAAATAAAGTGGGTTTCCCCGGCCGAGCTTAAGGGGTACAAGTTCGTGGAGGCCGACATGGGGGTAGTAAACAAGCTAACCGGAGCGCGATTGCAGAGGCGACCCTATTAAGTGAAGAACAGTCACATTATAGGGCCTCTTAAAGCGCCTAATGTGTTCTCCCAGAAACTCGCGGCCTGGTGCGCGCTTCGGGCCTGGCGAACAGTTCCTCCATTCTTCCCGCTCTGGCCGCGGCGTTAACTCTCCTAGCCTGGGCATATCTATCTATCGTAGTGTTTATCCTCATCGCATCAACTTCGGGTATCCTGCGGGCGCCATACGCCCTCCTTGCCCTTGCAAAAAGAACCTGACGAGCTTGATCCTTTGGGAGCCGAGTTACATCAATCCTCATTAACTGGTCGACGGGCATGCCCCTCAACGTATGCGTCGCTTGCGGCTTGGTAGTTTTTCGCCCAGTGACTTGGGTTATAGCTTTGTGCAGGGGTGTGTAGGCCATTTTGTTGGATAATATTACTCAAGGGGGGGATAAAAATCGGTTTTTCTTGAGCCACCGCCAACTTTAGCAAATCAGGTGAATCAAATGGCAACAAACGACGACCTCATGGACGCCTTCGCCGGCGAGT
>JBFYKJ010000044.1:0-2912 GCA_041306005.1 Candidatus Altarchaeota archaeon
GCGCTCGAGGACTCTGGACCCAAGACCCAGGACAGCGGCGCTCAAACCATAGACACAATGCGCCGCGTCGGCCACTGCGGGGACGGCTACGAAACAGTCGAGACCCACTTCGGCAGGGAGATGATAAACGTCCCCCTGATGATGGGGCACTTCCTGATAGAGAAGAAGCTCGGCTGCAGGAAAGGGATAATGGGCGGGAATGTGTGGTTCTTCTGCGACTCGGAGGATGCGGCGCTCGAGGCTGGGGAAAAGGCGGTTGAAGCAATCAGAAAAGTCGAAGGGGCGATAACGCCGTTTGATGTCTGTTCAGCGGGCTCGAAAGTCGGCGGGAACTTCCCGGAGATAGGCCCGACTACAAATCATCCGTTTTGTCCAACTCTTAAGGGGAGAATACCCGATTACCAGGTCCCCGAGGGGATTGTCTCCATCCCGGAGATAGTGATAGATGGCGTGGACCTGGAGTCCATCAGGGCCGCGATGAGGGCCGCGATGCGCGCGGGCGCCGGTGTGAAGGGGGTTAAAAAAATCTCCGCAGGCAACTACGGGGGGAAGCTTGGGAAGTACCACATCTACTTGAAGGAGCTTGTGTGAGTGCGGTCCCCGGTCATCCTTAAACCTGGGCAGACACAAAGTGGCCATGCAGTCCAAAACCGGTAAAAAGCCCGAGTACAGGCTTAAGCTCTACCGGGTCGGGCTGGGCGGCAAGCTGCAGCCCGCTGATTTCCGCTCCGTGAAGCAGGACGGGCTGCAAAGCCGGTTTGTGATGCTGATCGAGCGGCTCCATAAAAGCGAAACCGCATACGGTCGGGGTATATCTTCTCCCCATATAGCATTTACCGTGGCAAAAGACTACTTCATGATCCACGCTTCCGGGCAGGGCAAGCCATCAGTGGACTTCTACCGCGCCTACAAGACGACCCCGTTCCGCGCCCTTCTTTACACGCTCTTCACCGAGGCCGAGAAGCGCGGCGTGAAGCGTTTCCTTGCGGACCCCGGGTCGCGCGACCGCGGCATCAGCCACAGGGTGCAGGAAGCCGAGGGGCTGTTCACGCACATCGGCGAGCACGTGGACATCCACAGCACCAAAGATTTCCCTAGGATAACCTTCGACGAGCTGCAGAGGGCGCTTAAGGAAGGAAGGGCGCCTGCGGTGAGCCTTGAGAGCAGGGGCAGGGCAGAAGCCGTGAAAAGGGTTAGGGCCAAGGAAGTAGAGACATTTGCAGGGTACGACGCGGCGCTTGCAAGGGAACGGAGGAGGATAGCGGAGATGGACCGTTCGATAAGCGAGCATGAGCGGTCCGGGGGCGAAGAAGAGCAATGGGGCGTTGAGGGCTTTAATGCTTTCGGCGGCACCGGGCCGCGGGGGCGCGAGGGTGTGGTTTCCAGGCTGCTCCGGCGCGTAAGGGAGCGGCGCAGGCCCTGACTGTTCGGTTCTGCGGCAGAAGCGGCGGCGCTATGGATTTAATAGCCAGTCTCTTAATTATCCATGGGGCACAATGATCTTCGTATTCGACCTTGAGGGGCCGCTTAGCCCCATGGACCACGCCGCGGAGGCGATGCGCGTCATAGGCGAGAAGCTTGGAAGGCCTGACTTCTTTGACCTATTCCAGATGCTCAGCCTCTATGACGACGAGCTGACTGTCGAGGGCAAACCCGGTTACAACCCCGGCGACACCCTGCGGCTGATAGCCCCGATAATCTCGACTTATCTGGACAACGACGAGCTCTCGGCGATATCACAGACAGCGACGCTTACCCCCGGCGCTAAGGACCTGATGGCGACGCTGGATCTGAACGATGTCTATGTCGCCTCGACATCCTACCAGCAGCACGCTCATGTAATAGCAGAACAGCTAGGGATCCCGGAGGCGAACGTGAACTGCACGCGCCTGCCCGGTTATTCGGAGTTCCCCTACATGCCCCACTTGGAGGCTATATTCGAGCAGTACAAGAGGGAGGGGGGGATGGCGGTTGCGAAAGCGGGCGGGTCGGCTGCCGCGGCCGCGGCGATACACTCTGTCAAGGCGGACCTCGACGCCCTGTTCTGGGCCGAGATGGACGGAACGTTCCTAAGGACGAAGGTGTGCGGCGGCGAGAGGAAGATGGAAGTAGTCGAGCAGATTTCGGCCGAGCGCGGTGTTGACATAAAAGAATTCATGGCGGTAGGCGACTCGATAACCGACATAAACATGCTCGCGGGGGTGAAGAAAGAGGGGGGCATCGCGGTCTCGTTCAACGGCAACCAGTTCAGCGTCCCCCCGGCAAATCTCGCCGTCAGCGCGCTGAGCCTGATGGCCATTAGGCCGATCATCGACGCGCACCCGCACGTGTGGGAGTTTGTCAGGGAGTGGAACGCCACGCAGGACAAGTACTCGCTCCTTGACCCCGACACGCGCGACTACTTCAAGTCCCACAACCTCAGGGCGAGGTACGACGAGGTCAGGGGCCCGAGGGTGGATGCGATAGTCGCCGCGCAGAGGGAGATGAGGGCTGCGATAAGAAAGGAGTATGCGGTGCTTGGGTAAGCCGTGCGGCGGGAAGAAGCCGCGTCAGCTGCCGACTACCCTTTCCGGCCCGATATAGCTGACAAAGACGCTCTTGACCTTATCCCCATCCCTCACCGATTTGTACATATAGAGGTAGGTCTTGCCCTTTATCTTCTTCTTGACGACGTGCATCTTGGGGAGCCCCGGGTTTAAGGATGCGAAGTGTGATATCTTTCCCGGGCGGGGGATAAAAACAGTTAGGTACTACAAAATGCGGTATATTCAATTTAAGCATGTTTTCGCACTCCGCAGTTAGGTACTACAAATAGTCTTGCCCAAGCGCCGCAAGCCCGGAGGCAGAGCTCCTTAAACCGGGTATTAATTCCGCCTCCGTTAAATTCCTCATGCCATTCTCAAAACAGGAAT
>JBFYKJ010000045.1:0-3881 GCA_041306005.1 Candidatus Altarchaeota archaeon
CAGCGACGGTGACAGCACCGTGGAGGCGATGGCAAAAGCCGCGGCGGAGAGGGGCTATGAGTACATTCTAATATCCGACCACTCGAAGTCCGCGAGGATAGCCAACGGGATGGATGAAGCGAGGATAAGGAAGCAATGGGCCGAGATAGACAGGGTGTCAAAGAAGCTAGACAATGCGGGTAACGGCATCACAATCCTAAGGGGTGCCGAAGTAGATATCCTTAAGGACGGCAGCATGGACTACCCGGATTCCATCCTTAAACAGTTAGATATAGTCATAGGCTCCGTCCACTCGAATTTTAAAATGCAACCGGCGGCGATGACTAAGCGCATATTAACGGCCCTCGGGAACGAGCACGTCGACATCCTCGGCCACCCGACGGGCAGGCTCATCGGCGAGCGGCCCGCTTATGAGGCGGACTTCGAAGCCGTCTTTGAATTCGCGGCGAAGAACAAGAAGATCCTTGAGATAAACTCCCAGCCGCACAGGCTCGACCTGAACGACGTGATGATAATGTCGGCCAAAAAGAAGGGCTGCAGGTTCTCGATATCGACGGATGCGGCTTCCACCTCGGCTTACGATTTGATAAAATACGGTTTGGGGCAGGCTAGAAGAGGGTGGCTGGCTAAGGAAGATGTGGTGAACACTAGGGCGTTAAAGGGCCTGATGAAGCTTATTTCTTAGGCTTATTCTTCCGCCTGATGCCGGGTATCCCCACAGGCGCGCCCTTTATCTCGACTATCGCGTCGGTGTACTGCTTCATCCTCCGGCCGATGAGCTCAAAAGCCGAGGACTCGGAAAGCTCCCCGTCCTCGATCGCCTTTACCGCCTCCTTGAAGGCGCCCTCATACGCCTGCGGCCGGGTTAGGCCAGCGAGCGCGGCACGCCTTCCCGCCAAGTCGCTAGGCTGTTCGGGCGGCCGGTATGGGGCTTGGAGCAGGTATTTTCCAGGCTCGCCCTTCCAGTCCTTAAGGTCGACGGTCGCGAACGCACCCACGGCGTCGCTTTTCAGCTCGCTCGAAACGAGCCTGCGCCTCTTTGGGAAAAGAACGGAGGCATTGCCCTCCGGGGACTCCGCCAGGTGCATGAGCCGGCCGGACGTCGAGACCGAGCCCTTCTCGTTAACCGGGAAAGCCATGACGGGCAGGACCTTCCAGCCGCGCTCTACGGACGGCCTCCTGCCGATGTGCCTAGCTATCTCCCAGACTGTGTGGGGCTTTTGCAGAGGTTCGGAGGTCATATTGGGTGTGTGCAGAATTAGGCGGAATATGGTTATAAATTAAGTAAATACGGTGCGCATCAAGGCTTCCCAAACACCGACCAGGCGAAGAACGCCCCGACCGCAGCAGCCACTACCAAGCTTGACACAAACCTGATACCGTAACCAAAAGACGCGATAACGATCCCGGTTGCCATTGGGCCTAGGGAGTGGCCGACGTCCATCGTCCAAGAAATAACCTCTACGCAGGATTAAGCGCCTCGAGCAGGACTCGAACCTGCGACCCGTCGATTAACAGTCGACTGCTCTACCAACTGAGCTATCGAGGCAAATGCCAACCGGCGCGCCGCGGTCCGCTGCGGGGCGCTAGCGACCAGCGTAAGAAACAGCCGGAGCGGGCTATTTTGCTGCGAGAAGAATAAAAAAGGTTAAAAGGGCTGCGGGGGGGCATAAGAGCAGAAAACGGGTATCCCTAAGCTGTATACCCCGACTAGCCGGATATGGAAGACCCAAGACCGAAGACCTTATCTCCGCCTGGCCGGCGGCGCCTCTTCCGGCGGCATCTCCCCGCCGCCCTGCTGGCCGACGGGTATCTCTATCATCCTCGTGTCGCCGTCAGCCTCGTAGTATATCCGAAACACGCCGAACGCCTGCTGGGTCTCCGCCATCTTGTTGATGACCGCAGTCACCCTGTTGTCCATCGCCTCGACTACGCCCTCGAACTGCACGTCCAGCACCTTGAAGCCGGCCGTTGCAAGCATCTTAGATACCCTGTCTATCTCTGCCTTCGGATCCATTTTATTTGGGTAATAAACGGCGGCCCTAATAAAAACGTTCAGGGCGCCTTTTGGCGGACGACGGGGCGAATGGGGCTCCTAACGCCTTACTTGCGCATTACATAGCAGAACGGCTCCGGGGACGCCATTTTAAACTCTTTCACCCTGTCCTCCATCGAGAACTCGGCCGTGTCGCCGTCAAAGACCCTCATTATGAAGCTGCGCATGTTTTTCGGCAATTCCTGCTCGCCCATCCCCTTGCTGCCTTCCCAGATGACCGCAAAGCCGCCGGGCTTGAGCGCCTTTTTCATCCTTGCGACGGCCTCGCGGTTGTCGCAGATGTGGTGCAGGACGTCGAGCATGACGACGCGATCGAACCTGTCTTCCCAGTCCAGGTCGAGCACGCTTCGCAGCTCGAAACAACCCGGCAGGTGCTTGAGCTTTGAGATGAAGTGCTCGTTGATGTCTATCGCGGTCAGCTCCGCGCCAGCCGAGAGAAGCCGCTTGCTCAGCTCCCCTGTGCCGCAGCCGACTTCCAGGACCCGGGTGCCCGGCTTGATCTCAAGATAATCTATGGTCCTTGAAAGCCGCTCATCATACCAGCCCGCGTGGTGGAATGCGATTATAAGGCGGTAAAGGCGGGAACTGACATATGTCAGCGAGTTTCGGGTGGCCATGTAAAAAGGGGCCGCGATAGGGAAGATCAGGCAGCCGAAGATGACACCGACATAATAAAGCTCGTGCTTGTGGCCCATGGATATCCGAAAACAACGGGAAGGATGAAGAATAGCGGATAAAAAGGCGGTTTTAACGGGTTTTAGAGTCAATGCGTATTTGCCATTAGACGCGCGGGCAGTCAAGGCAGGAACTCGCCCCTGCTTATCTTCTCGGGCAGGTACTTCTTAGCCACAAACTCAAGGGACTTGTTCGCGAGCGCCTGCTGTTCTATCCTGACGCCCAGTTTTAGCATCTTCTTGAGCTCATTCTGCCACCTGCGGTCCTGGAACCAGGCGTAGTCCATCTCCTCGCGGATCCTCTTGGTGTCAAGCTCCTTGAGCTTTTCCGTGACCTTCTCAAGCCCGTACTTCTCGATGTCGGTCATCGTCATGCCGACGAACTTGGCCTGCGGGGTGCCGAGGTCGGAACTGATGTAGGCAAGGTTTATCGACCCCATCTTGATTACGCTGTAGATGTAGTAGCCGTAGGGGTCGCCGTCCGTGAAGACGATGACCGGGAGGCCGCCCTCGTTTGCCAGGCGGTGGATTAGCCTTCTCACGCCGCGGGCGGCCTGGCCCTGCGTGGCGACAAGGACTGCATTCTGCTTCTTGGCAAAGCCCTCTTCGACCAGCCGCTCGTACATGGCTGCCGTTTCTATGACGAGGGCGAAGTCAGCGTCGACGTCTGCAAATTCCAGCTCCTCCACTGTCGAGGGTATCCCATACCCGCCGCGGCCCAGCTTCGCGCAGTTGATGGTATCCCCCGCATCTACGATCTTGACGTTCCCGTAAAGGTAGCCCCGCCTGTCCGCAGTCAGGTTCATCTGCTCGCGGAGTATGTCTAAGGAGCGCTCGAGGTCCTCTATTATCGGGTCGGACTCCTCCTGCCCCTCGAAGGTGTTCTCCTTGCTCTTCTCGATTGTGTGCTTGAGCTGGTAGTAGACCTCCCTGATAGAGGCGTGCTTCTCGGCTTCCACCAGCCGCCTGCAGAGGTTTGCGATCAGCACCGTCTGCATGAACTTCCTCGAGTGGGCGATGTTGAGGAAGGACCTCTTCATCTTCTTGTCGCCCATCGTGAGGAGCATGTTCTTCGCGTCGAAGTTGACGTTGTTCAGGCCCTTCGCGGTCATCACTATGTGCGGGTTTCGGCCGGAGTCTACCTCTTCCTG
>JBFYKJ010000046.1:0-10776 GCA_041306005.1 Candidatus Altarchaeota archaeon
GTGCATCTCTATCGGGTGCTCGACGTCGGTCACGTCGAATATCGCGAGCTTCACGCCCTGGATAGCCGTGTAATACACCGCGTCGCTGCTGTGCACCTTGTCGGCGTCTATGCTCTCGTCGACCTCCTTCCCTATCCCGATTAAGTGGTTCTCGTCATATGGGTGCAGGTAGTCCGAGTAGCCCGGTATCTTTAATTTCCCGAGTATCTTCGGATGCTGCGGGCTTGAGAGGTCTATCACAAACAGCGGGTCCACGCGCTTGAACGTCACCAAATACGCCCTCTTGCCCATGAACCTTGCCGAGTATATGCTCTCGCCCGGGGCGATGCCCTCTATCTTCCCCGCAAGATCCATGTCCTCGTCCAGCACGTAGATGTTGTTCGACTGCTCATCCCCGCCCTTGCTTGACGTGGTCGCTATCCTGAAGTAGCCGTCGTACTCGTCCATCGAGAACTGATTAAGGACAGTCCCCGGCACGGCGCCCGTTTCCTTGGGCGTTATCTTGCCCTCGCTTATCCTTATCTTGCTTATGACTGTTTGCTCCCGGTTCCTGTTGAACTCGTCCTGCAGCTCGCGGTACTTTTCCTCCATGCTGTCCTCCAGCTCCCGCTTCTCGTCGTCGTCCAGGTCTGCGAGGTACTCCTTCACGAGCATCAGCTTTTCGAACCTTTTGACATGGTCGCTCTTGCCAGAGTCCTCTATTTCATCCAGCTCCTCTTTGACATCCGCAGGCAGGCTCGGTATGACGACTTCGTCATAAACCTGCTGCTGCATCTCCTGCTGGCTCATCCACTTGGTCCTGGTGACAAACAGGTTGTCAAGCGAGACGAACATGTCCTGTGCGTCGCCCATGACAAAGTACTTCTTCCCGGGCTTTTCGTCCGCCTGCGTGTTGACCGACACTACGGTCGTGAAGCGGTAGTTGTAGTCCGGTATGTCCCAGTAGTAGACGTCTGGGAACCTTTCTGCGGCATCGCTGCCGGCTGTTTCGCCCTCGACGCTGACCGCCGGGACGCTTATCTCCTGCGTTAGGCATCCGATGTCAAACCCGTCGGCCCTGTAGACGCATGGCGAGTAGTATATGGGCTCGTTTATGACGGCGTACACATAGTCGCCTATCATCCTTGACTCGAAGTAACTGCCGTCGACCTTGACGGTCTTCTCCAGCTCCGGGTCCCCCCGGTCCGACACGTCGTAGACTTTTATCAGCGTCATGCTGCCCGACCCGCGGTAGGGCGGCATTATCGACGGCATCCCCGGTTCGGCCATCTTGGTGTTGGCCTCGTACAGCGGCCGGGGGTAATCGTAGCTCTCGTACTTTTGCACGAAGACCACGAGCCGGTCTTTGCTGATGTACATGTCGATGGGGGTTTCCCCGTCCTTGAAGCTTATCTCGGACAGCTTCTCCGCATCCTCTGCGGGGTAGGCGTCTATTATTGTGACCTTCCCGCCCGAAAGGGCGTAGATGTACTTGTTGTCGTTCTTTACTATGTCGGCTTCGTCGACGCCCTCGACCTGCACGTTAGTAGTGGAATAATCGTCTGCCCCGCCGCTCTCGGCTTTGGCGCTTCCCGCGCCCGCCTGCGGCGCGGCCGTTGGGACCGCCATGCCGTCTGCAGCCATGTTGCCCGCCATCACTGCGCCCCCCCTGTAATAGCCGTAGCCCCCGTACCCGAGGGACCCGCTTTCCGAGGAGTACTTGATGAATGCTGATAAGTCAGACTCGGACGTGAACTTCTTCATGTACTCGTCACCGCCCACGACCAGGCCGTCGTCGGTCCAGCCGCCGTCACCGCCCTGTTTCGGCGAGGTGGTCACAAGTATCACCGCGAGAGCGCAGGCCGCGAGTACTGCAATCCCCGCAAGGAGCATCCTTGACCCGGGCATCGATGCCGGCTTGCCGCCCCCGTGCGCACCCGTTTTCCCAGAACCGCTTGACTTGCTGCCTGTGTGTGAGCCAGATTTTGCGTCCATCGTTGTATTATCTTTATTGCCCTTATGCCGATTCTTATGCGCCCTTATACTATGCCGATAGGCAGCCGTTCGCAGGCCGCTGTGCATTCGGATAGTTAAGCATGAGGGAGCATATAAAAAAGGTTCGAACGCGGTTGAAGTTATGCCTAAGGCCCGCAAGCGCCGCTCATGGCGGTTTTCTTAGGCGGCATACCTTAGCTTTTTTTCTTAGGCGGCATATCTTAGGCGGCATACCTTAGCTTTTTTTCTTAGCGCGTCTATACTCCACATGGAATCCAAGCCTGCGGCTGCGCGCGCTCACGTTAGGGTATCCGGAATTGTCCAGGGCGTCTTTTACCGCTCATCGGCCCGCGACGAGGCCAGAAGGAACGGCCTTACCGGCTGGGTCAGGAACCTGCCTAACGGGATGGTGGAAGCCGTCCTCGAGGGCCCGAGGGAGCGCGTAGCCGCCGTAGTCTCCTGGTGCCGCCAGGGGCCGCCCGGCGCGGAGGTCAGTGGCGTGGACGTCGAGTGGGAGCCCTACTTGGGCGATTTCGACAGCTTCAGCATCGTACATTGAAGCCGATCCGCGCACTCCGCGCTGTTTGGCAACACTCCCGATTCCGGGCTTTTTTTACCGGGCGTTTTTAACTTAGCACTGTTCTTTGACTTAGACGGTTTTAAGCACAGCTTTGGGGGCAAAATGGATTTTAATGCAAAGTCTTTCGTAGACCAGAAGGTAGCTGAGATAAAGAGTGCGGTAGGCGACAAGAAGGCGATATGCGCGCTGTCCGGGGGCGTCGACAGCTCGGTCGTTGCGGTGCTGGCCCACAGGGCGGTGGGGAGCAACCTCAAGTGCTTCTTCCTGCAGGATGGGCTGATGAGGGAAGGCGAACCCGAATGGGTGAAGACTACCTTCGCCAACGTCGGCATAAACGTTGAGGTGATGGACGTCGCCGACGAGTTCTTCGCTGCCCTGAAGGGCAAGGAGGACCCGGAGGAAAAGCGGAAGGCTTTCAGGAACATATTCTACACGGTCCTCGGCCGCATAGTCAAGCAGAGCGGGGCCAAGTTCATGTTCCAGGGCACGATAGCCGCGGACATAAAGGAAACAGTCGGCGGGGTCAAGTCCCAGCACAACGTGCTCGAGCAAATCGGGCTTGACACGAAGAGCTGGGGGCTGGAAAAAGTAATGGAGCCGTTAATCGAGCTTTACAAGCCCGAGGTCAGGATCGTGGCTAAAGAGGTAGGGCTCCCCGAGTCGGTATACGGCAGGATGCCGTTTTGCGGGCCGGGGCTGTCGGCGCGCGTATTAGGCGAGGTCACGCCAGAGAAAGTCTCGACCCTGAGAAAGGCGACTGCCATCGTCGAGCACGAGCTGAAGGACACCGGCGCGTTCCAGTACCTGGCGGTGCTCTTCAAGGACCAGGCTACGGGGATAACCCCCGACGGCAAGAGGCGGTTTGGGCAGATAATAGCCGTCAGGTGCGTCGAGAGCCGCGACGCGGTCACCGCCGGGGTGACGAAGCTCGGCTGGGACAAGCTAGAGCGGATGCAGCAGAGGATATGCGCCGAGGTGCCGGGAGTGGTCAAGGTAGTATACGACCTGACGCCGAAGCCCCCGAGCACGATAGAGTATATCTAAGCTAGCACTAGGTCTGGCGCGCGTCTTGCTGGATTAAGCGCGCGTCCCGGCCGGCGGCATCAGGATGAAGACTATGTTCGGCAAGTGGGACCTGCTGATATTCGTCGGGGCGGTTGCCGCAGCGCAGCTTCTGCTCCGCCTCTACGAGCCGCTTGCATTCATACTCCTCGGCGGCGCGCTCATACTCTTCGCGCCGTTTGTCATCCTCGAGAGGTACGGCCTGCCGCTCGTGAAGAACCGCCCGAGGCTGGCGGTGGTCGTTGCATTGGCATTCATCACCTTGGGCGGGGTCTGCTGGCTGCTGGCCGCCGGGATGATGGACTGCGGGTGCTCGCTGAAATAAGGGTTATACGAGGCGCGGCCTTAAACCTTGCTGAAATGGTTGTATCCGGTCGGCTTCACCCCGGTTGAGCTGCCGTCCTTCTTGATCAGCCTTATGCCGGTGCCCTTGGTGACTACCCCTATCCTCCTTAAACCCGGAAGCTTCTTTTTCACCGCCGCGAACTTCATTGGGCTCATGGTGCAAAGGAGTTCAAAGTCCTCGCCGACGTGGTAAGTGATGTAATATTTATCCAGCCCGAACCTGTCGCACACGATGCCGAGCTCTTTTCTCACAGGCACGTCTTTTTCATAAATCTCAAACCCGACGCTTTCACCCCCGGGCCCGCGCAGGTTGCCGAGCGAGCGCGCGAGTCCGTCGGATATATCGGTGCAGGTCTTGACCCCGCTATTTGCGAGGATGCGGCCCTCTCGCACGCGCGCTTTCGGGTCCGTCGAGGCCTTGACTATGTAGGCTTCGATCCTCTTTTTTTTCTCAGGACCGAAGACCGCGAGCCCAAGACCCTTTTGCTGAACTTGCCACCCGCATGCGGCAGAGCCGAGGTAGCCGGTGACTGCTACGACATCGCCGGGCTTCGCACCCGCCCGAGTCATTATCTCGCTCTTTTTGCATATCGTCCCGAACGCGCACCCGTCCATGATGAGGGTGTCGCCCTTGTCCAGGTCGCCGCCGAGGAAGCGGGCGCCGTATTCTGTGCACGCGTCCTTGACCCCGCGCATTATCTCCTTGAGCTTGGTGAATTCATCCTCCTGGCTCATGCTCAATGACAGCAAAAAGCCCGCGGGCTTCGCCCCCATGGATGCAAGGTCCGAGAAGTTGACGACAGCCACCTTCCTCCCCGCATGGTAAGGCATCATGCCATTGTAGATATCGCTGCCGTCGTGTATCATGTCGGAGCAGAATGCGAGGTAAGTATTCCCCAGCTTTATGACCGCGGCGTCGTCCCCGACCCCGACTGGCACATTCGCGGACGCGGGCGTGCCAAGATACTCCGATACCCAGTCCAGGATGCGCGCCTCGCCAACGTCTTTGAGTTTCATAATCTATCCGATCTAGCCCGATGTTTAACGACTGTTAAATGAGGCTTATCTGATATTTATTCCGCCCGATATAATAAAGCCGATGACAAAAGTCCTGGCCACGGGGGTATTCAACATAATCCACCCCGGGCACATATTCTTCCTCGAGGAGGCGAAGAAGCTCGGCGACGAGCTGATAGTGATAGTCTCCAGCGACGCCCTTGCCAAAAAAATCAGCAAGAAGAAGGTCCTTCCCCAGGAGCACCGCGCAGCCGTTGTCTCCGCACTGAAGCCGGTCGACAAAGTCTTCATCGGCGACAGCGAGGACACTATGAAGCTCATCCCCGTCATACGGCCGGACGTAATCGCCCTTGGGCACGACCAGAACGTGGATGAGAACTGGCTGCAGGACGAGCTGAACCTCATCAACGTCAAGGCTCGCGTCATACGGCTGAAGAAGAAGTGGGAAGGCAAGTACGATTCGACCTCGGCGATACTTAAGGCGCTGGCCAAGTGATGCGGCATGCGCGCCGGCCAAGCGATGCGGCATGCGCGCCGGCCAAGCGATGCGCTCATTAGCGCATCGGGAATTCTATATCTCTCACACGAACCCCGACCTGTCTAGCATCCAGGCGAAGAAGCCCGCAAGCAGCTTTATCAGCGTGATGAACAGCTTTAGCAGCGCGAACATCACGAGGGCTATGGCCAGCGAGAAAAGCAGTTTCCCGTCCATGCCGCCGACTTTTGCCCTTAACAGCGGCTTCACGACGTTTTCCTTGAGCCCGTCTTCGTCGGCTTGCGGGCCGTAGGCATCGCGTATGGCGGACTTCGTGACCTTGCTGCCCCACACGGAGCTCGCGAAGTTGTCTGCGGTGTCGCCGCTTGTGAGTATCTGGGCGAACACCGCGACGCAGACAAAGAGCGCGGCGATTGTCAGCATCTTGTCCGCGAACTTCCCCCCCTCCTTGAACGGCTTCTTGGCCAAAAGCTCGCTTTCCTCCTTCTTCACGCTTATCGTCGCGAGCCCGGTGCCTAAAAGGGCGCCGGCCATCAGGAGCATGTACTCAAGGCTTTGGAATATGGCGAGCCCCGGCAGCATGCCGAGGAGCGCAAAGCCCGTCGTGAGGGCAAGCGCCTGGTTTCTTTCCATGAAGTAGGTGGCGCGCGACAGCATCCCGGCGCCGGCCGACAGGAAGATGACTATCAGGGATATGAGCCCCCCGTTCTCCAGCAAGTAGCCGCCGATGTCAAGGATCGCCAAGTCCTTGCCGTATCCAAGGCCCATGGCTGACAGCGCCAGCGTCGACATCACCAGGCTGACCGCGAATATTATAAGGTAGGGCATGACCTGCATAGGCTCCATCTTCTGCATCCTTACCGCCCCGAACAGCCGCTCGCGGCTTATGGCGGCCCTGCGGGCCCCCTTGCGGCCGGGGACCCCCTTGACTGCTTCGGGTTCATTGCCCGCCCGCCCCGGCTCCGGGGCTTTGTGCCTCAAGAGCTCGAATATCATTATGGCAATGGCTATCAGGATGGGCATCATGAAGTAGCCGGCGAAGATGCCCTCGGCCGTCCTCGTGCAGTCCTCGCATTCGGGCGATTCGCCGCCGTCGCACACTCCATCGCCGCACTGGGTGCAGTCGGCCGGGCACAGCGTATCATGCAGCGCTATTATCTCGCTGCTGTCGCACACCCCGTCCCCGCACACGGCGCAGTCCTTCGAGCAGGTGGTCTTGTTCTCAAGGCCCTCGCACTTCCCGTCGCCGCAGGCGGTGCAATCGCGGATGCACGTGACGTTCTCACCCTCGTCGCACACCCCGTCCCCGCATTCCGCGCAATCTTGGGGGCAGCCCGTCGCGTTCTCGACGCAGTCATCGCACACCCCGTCCCCGCAGACCACGCAGTCCATCGGGCACGTAGTCTGGTGCAGCGATAACAGCTCCTGCGTGTCGCACACCCCGTCCCCGCAGACCACGCAGTCCTGCGGGCATATGGCCTTGTTCTCATTCAGGTCGCACACCCCATCCCCGCACCGCGCACAGTCGTCCGGGCAGTTGTTGCGGCTCTCGCCGCTGTCGCAGGAGCCGTCCCCGCAGATAACGCAGTCTTTGGGGCAGGTCAGCTTGTTCTCATTTACGTCGCACACCCCATCCCCACACCTCCCGCAGTCGTCCGGGCAGCCGGTGCGGCTCTCGTCCCTGCTGCACATGTCATCCCCGCACCTCGACAGGGCGTTGAAGAAGATGTACCTGGCGGAGGTCGCGACGCCGTACTTGCCGCTGTCATCGGGCGTGAACGTCGCAGTCCCGTCGCCCTTGGTGTATATGCTGTACTCCGACGCCACCTCGTCGTCGATGAGGTAATACAGCTGTATTATCCTGTCGGATGCGGGCCGGCGGTCGCCGTCCTTGTCGACGTCTATTACCTTTATGGTTATTCTCTGCCCGACGTATTTCTCCACCGGCAGCATGGTCACCTCGGAATAGTCGGTCGGCAGGGGGGCGCCGGTGTAAGGGCAGGTCTTCCCGGCTACCGTTGCGGGCAGCACGGAGAGGGCCAAGGCCAGCACAGCCAAAGCCGCCAACGCCCCGAAAGCCCGGATCGCGCCGGATTTTTTCATTTTGCAGATGCCCCTAGTGGATGATGCGCAAGCCTCTGATGCGCGGATCCCGACTCTTTATGCATGTCTTTATAATGCATGTCCCTATCCCTTTCCTATATTGTCTCTCTCATCTCTTGGACGCCTTTCTCATCAATGCGTCGGCTTCGTTCTCGCCGACCCCGAATTCCTTGAGCTTCGTCCTTATCCGGTTCTCGGAGACGCCCGTGTCCATAAGCTCCCGGATTATCCCCGTGACTTCGAGATCCTCGGGCTTCTGTTTTGCCCGTTTCTCTTCAGCATTGCCTTTGGCTTCCTTGCCCTTGTGCTCTTTCGGCTCCTTGCGTTTCTCTTTGCCCCCAGGTTTGCCGCCCGCCCCCCCGCGCCTCTTCAGTTTCCCGACGGCTTCGCCGAGCCGCCATGTTATGTCTTCCTTGTACTCCAGCAGCAGGATGGCAAGTATTATCACCGCGAGCACCCACCAGTATTCCTTCAGGTAGTCGGTGCCGGGCCCCGGAGGGGGCTTCTCCTCGCCGCAGTCGGCGGTGCACGTCGCGCTCGTCTCGCCGTGCGCGGTGTCGCATAGCTTGTCGCCGCACTTGATGCAATCCGCCGCGCAGGAGCAGCCGCTTGGCCAGTATTCGCCCTCGTCGCACACGCCGTCCCCACATCTCACGCAGTCGTCCGGGCAGTTCTCCTTGTCCTCCAGCCCCTCGCACTTTGTGTCGCCGCAGACCGTGCAGTCGTCCGGGCAGTTGGCCTGGGTCTCTAGCTTGTCAGTCTCGCACACGCCGTTGCCGCAGACCGCGCCGAGCTGCGTGGGCTGGTCATAGAGCATCTTCGTCTCGAATGTTATTGCTTTCCCCCCCGTCTCTATCATGTATTTGCCGAGCTTTGCCGGCGTGTATTTGTATTCCCCGCTTCCGCCCGTCGTACCGCTGGCGACCAGGGTCTTTCGCGTACCTTCATAGAAGTACACCTTGACCCCGCTGCCGCTCATAGGCTTCTCGGTGCCCTCCTGCCTGTTGACCCTCACTAATTTGACGGTTATCTCCTTGTTGACAAGCTTGTAGCCGTTGGGCAGTATCTCGACGCGGGTGTAAGGCCCTATGTTCGGGTCGTTGGCAGGGCAGACGGACGATGCCAGCGCCAGCGGGACTAACAACAGCGCGGCTATAGCGGCTATCGCAGCTATCCTTGGGCGAGCCGTCAGGTCCATGTCTAGAATATTAAATAAGGCGGAATATAAAGCGCAGGGCCCGCAAGGCGGGCCCCGCATCGACACCGCAAACCGGGAACGGAAAACCGCAGGCCGCAAACCCCGGAACGGCTGAAAACCGAAGACCGGAAACTGAAGGCCGCTTAGCCCCCCAGGCAGAGCCCGCTCGTGTCGGGGAGGCACTTTAGCGCCTTCTCGATCTCCTCCTTCGGGTGCTCGTGGTCCTTGAGATTGCCCTCGAAGTAGGACTGGTAGGCGCCCAAATCCAGGTTCCCGTGGCCTGAGCAGTTGAAGATTATGGCCTTCTCTTTCTTCTCCTTCTTGGCCTTCAGCGCCTCGTCGATGACCACTTTGATCGCGTGCGACGTCTCGGGCGCGACTATGAGGCCCTCAGTCCTTGCGAAGTCCACCGCCGCCTTGAAGCAGCCGAGTTGTTGTTCCGCCCTGGCCTCTATTATCTTCTGGTTCGCGAGAGCGCTGACAAGCGGCGCCATGCCGTGGTACCTCAGCCCGCCCGCGTGTATGGACGGCGGGATGAACCCGTGGCCGAGGGTGTACATCTTCACGAGCGGCGTCAGCTTGGCAGTGTCCCCGAAGTCGTAGGCGTAAGGCCCCTTTGTCATCGTCGGGCAGGACGCCGGCTCCACGCCTATGAACTGGATGTCCTTTTTGTCCCTCAGCTTGTCCCTCACAAAGGGGAAGGCCAGGCCCGCGAAGTTCGACCCCCCGCCGACGCAGCCTATGACGATGTCGGGGTCCTCCACACCGGCCATCTTCAGCTGCTCTTTGGCTTCTTGCCCGATAATCGTTTGATGCAGGAGCACGTGGTTCAGGACGGAGCCGAGCGCGTAGTGCGTGTCTTCCCTCTTTGCCGCGTCCTCGACGGCCTCGCTTATCGCGATGCCGAGAGAGCCCGGGCAGTTCGGGTCTTCTGCGAGTATCTTCCTGCCGGTTTCGGTGTCCTTGCTCGGCGAGGCGACGCAGTCCGCGCCCCAGGTGTTCATCATTATGCGCCTGTAGGGCTTTTGCTCGTAGCTGCACTTGACCATGTAGACCTTGCACTGAAGGTCGAACATCTTGCATGCAAAAGCTAACGACGAGCCCCATTGCCCGGCGCCGGTTTCCGTTGAAAGGCGGGTGATGCCCTCCTTCATGTTATAATATGCCTGCGCGATTGCGGTGTTCGGCTTGTGGCTGCCCGGCGGGCTGACGCCCTCATACTTGTAGAATATCTTCGCTGGGGTCCCTAGCGCCTTTTCCAGCCTTCTTGCCCTGTAAAGCGGCGACGGCCTCCATATCCTGTAGATGTCCCTGACCTCGTCGGGTATCCTTATCTCCCTCTCGGTGCTGACCTCCTGCTTTATCAGCTCCATCGGGAAGAGCGGGGCGAGGTCCGCAGGGCCCAGCGGCTTCATGGTCCCCGGGTTAAGCGGAGGGTCAAGCGGCTTTGGCAAATCGGCCGCCACGTTATACCAGCTCTTAGGGATATCGTTCTCGTCCAGGATGTATTTCGTTTCCATATTGCCCCCAACAGGCCCAGCCGCGGGCTGCATCCGGCGCGGTTGCAAGAACTGCAGACCGGAGCGCTTGCCCGACCTCGGGCCAATAATATCGGCAAAAATTACGGGAGGGGGGTTAAAAGGCTTTCCCGTGGATTGCAAACGGCCTTTCGCGGGCCGTTTAAAAGGCTTTTTTTAAAACTGGGCGCATTAAGTCAGCATGGATAAAGTCCATGTCCGAATCGCGTTAGCCCTGATAATAATAGTGGCGGTTATCGTGGCAGGTTTGATGATACTCGCATTCATCCCGGCAAAGCCGCCAGCCCCGCAATGGTCGCCGGCCGCACTCGGCCCGGCGCCGACGCCGAACTGGAGCTCACCCAACGTACTGCCGCCCTCCCCTTGGGACTATTAATCCACCGTTGGACGGAATAGGGGAAGTGGGGGGGGTCTAAGGCGGTCTTCGGCACGCGGTTCGCGCAGCGAACCGGTAGATCGGAAG
>JBFYKJ010000047.1:0-3067 GCA_041306005.1 Candidatus Altarchaeota archaeon
CTCCACGGCAGGGTCCAATTTCCTCCCTAAAACACATCCAAGCTTGACATACGCCACCTCGGGCAGCATGTCCTCGGCGAATATCACCCCTAAGCTCTTGAACCGCCTGCCGGTCTCATACACGAGCGGGTTTAGCCTCCCGTAGAGCGTCTGCGCGGCAAACACGACGCTAACCCCCTCCTTAATCGCCCTCTTGACTGCCGGCTCCCAGGCCTTTGGGGCGTGCCCAAGCCCCGTAGCCTCGACTACGATCCCTTTGACCTTCTTCCCCACTAAATAATCCACAACGCCCGGGTCGGACCCCGGGTAAGCCTTTATGAGCGCTATCTTCTCCTCAAAGCGGGTGTCCACGGCTGTCTTCCCGCCTGCCGAAGCCTTTCTATACTCAGACAGCTTCTTTATCCCCCCGTCCGGCCGAACTTCCATTAGCGGTTTCGCATTCACGGACTGGAACGCGTCCCTGCGGGACGAGTGCATCTTCCTCACCTTCGTCCCCCGGTGCGCATAGCAGAAGTCGTCGCTCTGGCTGCCGTGCATGCAGACTGCGACTTCCCCCAAATCCGACCTTGCCGCCAGGTAGGCTGCGCATATCAGGTTCTGGGCCGCGTCGCTGCTCCCCCGGTCAGAGCTCCTCTGGGCACCGGTAAAGACCACAGGCCCGCTCAAATCGCTTAGCATGAAGCTTAGGGCCGCAGACGAGAAGTGCATGGTGTCCGTCCCGTGCATCAGGACTACTCCCCTTGACCCCGAATTAAGGGCCCTTGCCGCCTCCTTTGCCATCTCCACCCACTCCTTAGGCGTCATGTCCTCGGAGAAGATGTTGAACAGGAGCTTGGCCTCCGAGATGTTGGCGATATCCTTCAATTCGGGCACCGTGAAGAATATCTCCTCGGGCGTCATGGCGCTCTTGACCCCGCCCGTCTCGTAATCGACTCTAGAAGCTATCGTCCCCCCGCAGCCGAGGATGCTAATCGTCGGCAGTGACGCGTCCTTCCTTACCCTCCCGGCCGGGAAGCTCTCGAGCTTCGCCTTCTTCGGGAGCTTCTTGTAGGACACAATCTTCGCCATTTCCACGCCCACATTGTACCCGCTGTCCAGCTTAAGGACTATGTGATTCTTGTCCGCCAGTTCGGGCCTTGGCATCAGCACCCCGGAGTAAGAGGATTCCCTGGTCTTGACCTCTACATAGTCCCCGGGCTTAGCGTCCAGCTTCACGGGAGATTAACGGGCGAAGGAATAAAAGCGATTTAAGCCTAGTCCAGCTAATTTATCTGTTAAGAAGCACAATGCCAGCCAAGATGAGGGACAAAACGCACATGGAGCAGGTCGAGAGGTGGGCGGATTACGTGCGCGACCATCCGAAGGAGTGGAAGGCCCAGCTAAAGCCCTTCATAGACTCGCAGATAATCATTGCCAACAGGTTCTACGCTCAGTTGCCAAAAGAGAAAGCCAGGGAGCTCAGGCTGGCCAAGGGCACTTGAACATTTTGTATAAGGTGAGCGATGCCACAGTCATGCGACCTCTGCGGGAGGCAGGAAGTGAAGTACCGGGCCAGGGTGGCCGGGATGGAGGCGATAGTCTGCCCAAGATGCGCGACCCACGGGGAGATAATCGAGGAATTCTTCGAGGCGACGCCAAGGGAGGTGCGCAAGGCCGAGCAGGCCGTGGCGCGGCAGGAGAGGCGCGGTGACGCCCCGGCGAAGGTGGACGAGGTCCTGGAGAACATAGGCGCCATCGTAAAGGCCAAGAGGGAAGAACTGGGCCTCAAGCAGGATGAATTGGGCAAGAAGGCCAACGAGCAAGGCTCGATGATAGCCCGGATAGAGCACGGCTACGTGCCGAGCGTGCAGATAGCGCGGAAGCTGGAGAAAGTCCTGCACGTCAAGCTTGTCGAAACCGTCAATGCGGACGAGCCGGATGTCCAGCTGACGCACCGCGGCGGGGCAACGACGCTTGGGGACATCATGGTCATACGGAAGGAGAAAAAGTAGCCATCGATGCCCTTCCTGGTTTTTCTATCCTTCGATTCTAGAATACCTGTGGAAAGCAGCACATTTCATGTGAGCATCCTGAAGGATCCTGACAGCGATTGGCTGGTTGTACAATGCGTCGAGCACCCGGAGGCGATCAGCCAGGGCAAGACCCTCGATGAATGCGTAAAGAACATACGCGAAGCCCTTGAGCTCGTACTCGAACACAAGTCTAAAGCCCTCCAAAAGTCCAAGTTTGTCCTAGAACTCCCTGCCGCAGCAGTTGCATGAAGCCAATAAAGAGAAGGAAGTTCATTGCGGTCTTGGAAAAGGAGTTCTCTGTTGTCTTTTCCAGAGAGGGCAGGGGTTCCCATGCCATATATGTCTCAGCTGCGGGCATGGCGGTTATACCGCATTATGAAGAGCTTTCAGGGGAGCTAGTTAAGAAGGTCTTGAAAGAGCTGGGCATAGACCAAAAAGAGTTCATGCGCCGTTTGGGCTGATCTTTCAGCGGATACGGGCTCCAATTAACTCATCATCGCCAGGAAATACGGCAGGGCCGCGAAGGTCGCTATCATGCTGCCGATGTTCATGAAGGAAACCACTAGAAGCAAGTGCGTGAACCTGTTCTTCCAGAAGTCCCTTACCCCGCCTATGTCCTTGAGGCCCTCGAAGTCCTTCACGGTCGGTTTTCTTATCTTGGCCTCGACTACCCCGCCTACCCAGCCGGCGGCTACGGTGGGCAATATGGCGGTTATCGGCGAAGATAATGCCCCCGCGAGTATGGACAGGGGATGCGCCAATGCCAGTGCCCCCATTATCAGCGTCAGTATGACGTGCATCAGGCACCACATGCCCCAGTATTCGGGGAGCTTCTGCGGGTGCGTTATGCTGCCCCAGAGTAGCAGGAATATCGTGAGTGCCGTCAGGCCGTAGAAGACCCAGCGCCACTTGAAGCGGCTTTTTGGCAGCGCCTCGAGGGCCTTGAAGTCAATACTCTTGGCGGCCTTGCCGCCCTTAGCCGCTTCCCGGCCCTCGGCCATTATCCTCTCTATCCCCCTCTTGTGGCCCTTCCCCACAACAGCCACGGTCTTCCC
>JBFYKJ010000048.1:0-7194 GCA_041306005.1 Candidatus Altarchaeota archaeon
CCGAGGACTACTGCGAGCCGCCAAGCCCGGCTGCAGGCATACTCCGGCTCTCGTTCAAGGACTCCCAGACCGGTGAGCCGCTCGGCGGTGTCAGCTTCGAGATATTCGAGATGCCTTCCGAGAATGTGGCGGTCTCCAGCCGCATAGAGAACGATGCGCGCGACTTCCCCCTGCCGGGCGACAAGTGGTACTTCATTGTCGCCAACAAGGACGGCTATGAGGAGTATGACGGGTATCACGACGGAGGCGACCTGTTCTATATGGTCCCGGGCATACCAAGCGAGCGCACCATAGAGCTCGACCCGCTGGCGTGATTGTCGTTATTCCCGCTGTTTGCCTCACACGCTCTTCAACAGGGTTATGAGTTCCTCCAACCTTTTTATCTCAAACTTCGGCTGCTCCTGCATGTTTTTCGGCCTGTCTTCCTTGTACTTCCCGCGCAGGAGGCGCACGCTCATCATCCCCACTTTGTTCGCGCCTATTATGTCCGTGTCCAGCCGGTCGCCGACGTAGATGCACTCGTCGGCATTGAGGCCGAGCGCCTCAAGCGCCGCGTTGAAGGGCTTCGCGTCCGGCTTGTCGGCCTTGACGTCTTCAGACACTATAACAGTGTCGAACATCTCGCAGAGGCCGAGCCTTATCAGCTTCTCCCACTGTTTGACCGCGATGCCGTCGCTTATGACTCCCAGTTCGTATCCTGACGCCTTGAGCTTTTTCAGCACGGGGACGGTGTCCTCGTAGGGCTTTACGTACATCTGCTTCGTGTCGTGGTAAGCCACTATCCCTGCCGCGATTATCTTCGCCTTGTCCGGCCGCTCGCCGACAAGGAGGTCGTAGTGCTTGTTGAAATTCGAGCCGTGCTTCTTCACTATCGCCTCCAGCTTTTCATACGCCTCCCTTATCGGCATGCCGAGGCCCTCCCTGACCATCGCCTCGACCGCAGACGCCCTCGCCATCTCGACCTGGTGCCCGCTGTTGTAAAGGACGTTGTCTATGTCAAAGAGGACCGCTTTTATCATTTTGCTTTAGGTCTTCCGGCCCGGGGACGAGTTCCCGGCAGTCCGGATTTTCGGTTAGATATGCGTGTCCCTGCTGAAAAGCCGCTGTCCCTGCTGAAAAGCTGCTTTCAGGCTTTTTAATCTCCTCCCGGCTAATCTATACAGCGAGGGGCGATGAAAATGCCAGCTAAGACTGAAAGGACTATCTCGGGGATACACGGGCTTGACAAGCTGATAGGCGGGGGATTCATACCAGGCAGGTCGATACTCCTTGCGGGCTCCCCGGGCACCGGCAAGACCACATTCGGCCTGCAGTTCATCTGCGAGGGCGCGAAAAACGGGGAGCCGGGCGTCATCATGAGCCTTGAGGAGGACCCGAAGGTCTGGCGAAAGGACATGCTCAATTTCGGCTATGACCTGGCGAAGCTGGAGGCCGACGGCAAGATAAGGATAATAGACGCGTCATTGGTCAAGATCGGCCTTGAGAGCGACGAGAAGTTCGCGCTGGCGCCGCAGGACTTCAACACGAACCACATACTCTCGCGCGTGATAAAAGAGGCCCGCCAGATAGGGGCGAAAAGGGTGCTTGTCGACTCGCTGCCGGCTCTCGACATGCTCTACAAGGACTCGCTCGAGATACGCGCCGACATATTGAAGCTCAACTACGTCCTAAAGGCAAACGGCCTGACGACGATGCTGATCTCGGAGATACCGGAGGGCAGCAAGTCGTACTCAAGGCACGGCGTGGAGGAGTACCTGGCGGACGGCGTGATAACCCTGCATTACCTCTCGCTCGGCAGCCAGAGCGGAAGAACGATGGTCATCCGGAAGATGAGGGGGACCGCCCACAGCGAGGAGATACACCCCATGGAGTTTGTCGCGGGGAAGGGGATAGTGGTGAAGAAGGTGGAGGATGTGGTTTAAGGGCATCCCTAATTTCTTATCTTACCAGCGGTATCTGATATTGTCAAGATGAACGACCCAGACTACGAGGTGAAGCGCTGCATAGGGCATATCGGCGAGACTAACGGCGTCCGCCGCGTGTTCTGGCAGATGGACGAGAAGGTCAAGGGCATCGTCGAAGGGATACGCCAGGGCGGCGACGGGATAGTAGTGGGGAAAACAGTCGTCAACATGGAGGGCCCCTACCCGCTCAAGATAGGGATGAAGACGGGGCTGATACACACCTGTTCCGATGTCGTCGTTTCCGGCGGGCGCCCGATGTTCGGCATGGACGCGATGCAGGTGGACTCGCTGGAACAGGCGGTCGAGGTCGCCGAGATGCTCAAGAAGCAGAGCCAGGGGATAGGGGTGCCGATAATCGGCGGGAACACCCAGCTGGAGAACGATTTGAAGCCGTGCATATCTTTCTGCGTGATAGGGGAACTGGTCCTTGACAAGCCGATAATCGATTCGGGCGCCAAGCCCGGGAACAAGATGGTGATACTCGGCTCGCCCGTCGAGGGCGAAGTGGGCGACAGGGTGAAGATAGCCAAGGAGAAGTTCGAGACTTTCCTGGATTTGATAACTAAGGTGAAGGTGTATGCGGCGAAGGACGCTTCCCGAGGGGGGTGGCTGGGGAATTTGACTGAAATGATGATAAAGGCGCAGACAGGTTTTAAGATAACGTCTGTGCAGTACCCGAGCATGGGGAGGTATATGGGGAATTTTTTGGTGTGCATCGACCCGAAGGATTCCGATAAAGTACTCGAGATAGCATCCAGCCACGGGTGCCCGGTGGCGTCGGTGGGAGAAGTCACCGAGAAGTGTGAGATAATTTTGGGGAAGAAGAAGCTTATCCCCGAGAAGAAGCTGCTCGAGCTGATAAGGAAGACTCCGTTCAAGAAGCCGTATGATGGGAAGAAGTAAAGTTTTTAGGCCACTCTTGTTCTTGTGATTAGGGTCAGACCTCATCCGAAAGCCTCGCAGTCTCAAGAGTCTCGACCTTCAGCCCTAGTCCTTTGAAGTGCGACGGGTTCTCGGTCAATACAGTGTCTATCCCGTTCCTCCTGGCGGTGGCCACGAGAAGCGCGTCAAAGACGTCCGAGCGCCGAAGCGAGCGCTTCTCGGCGAGGGAAAGCGCATCGAGCACCGCTTCCTTGTCCGGGCTTATTTTCTTAAAGCTGTCCGTTTCAAGCACCTTTTCGGCTGCGAGCTTCGCATTCTTAGGGGTGCGGCTCTTTGTCAGCGCGGCGTACATCTCCACAACCGACTGCAGGGCGACCGCCGCCTCGCCAGCGCCCATGTAATAGTTCAGCACGTCCTGGGCCCGTTGCAGCTTGGGCGATGATTCATCTACCGCGTGGACCAGGATGTTGGTGTCTATCAGTCTCATCTTCAGTACCTATCAGTCTCGTAGATCTCCGCCCTGCTAAACTCCTTCCCCCCCAGGTTGAAGCGCAAGTTCAGGAAGTCTCTCCCCGCCTTGTCTATCTTCGGCTTTTCCGTCTGCACGACAAACATCCTGTCTGATTCCCTCACCCGGACCTCGCTTTTGTCCTTCAGATTGTAGTGCGTAATCAGCTTCGGCGGGAGGTGGAGATAGAATGACCCCCCTATCTTCCTGATGTCCATGTCGTATTCCATACGACAATTAGAACCTAAGTTAATAAAAATAGAAAAAGTTAACTTTTCCGGGCGCCCCGACCAGTGGGCTTGTGGACCACGAGGAATATCTGCCCGGAGACCTGGTCATAATCCGCATCGAACCCCTGCTTTTTGAATGCGCGCACGACGCTGTCGACGTCCTCGACCAGGTCCTTCCTGCGACCAAACACATACCCATCCTCGCCGGTTCCTGATATGCGGCCTGTCATCCTCTTAGACTCTACCGGGCTTTCGCTTCTGCCGCCGGGCCCGCTTGCGACCAGGACCATCAATATCCCGCCGGGCGCGAGCTGGTGGGCGCGCATAAGCAGGTGGTCTTTCCTTAGCTCTGGGAGCATGTAATTGGTGCTGCCAAGGACGTCAAATATTGCGCCAGCCTCATTGTCCGGTCGAAAATTGGCGCTGTCTATCATCTCCACGCGGTTTATGGACCTTTCCTTTTTGCGGCTCTCCAAAGCAGGATGCGGGAAGCTATCTACTGCGGTGACACTTACCGGAATCCCCCTTCCCTCCAAATCAAGTTTCAGCTCCGACAGGGCCTTTCCGTCTCCTGCCCCGTGCTCGTGTATCTCCAGAGGCCCGCCGCCGCGGGGGATGCTCTCAAGGGCCGGGGCTATTCCCTTGCCCAGGCGCATCCTTTTCAATATGGGGTCGAAGTAGTCCCCGTACTCATAAATATTCCTTTCGGTCTTCCAACCAATATTTGTCCTATAGGCACGCTCGTTCTCTTCCCTAACCTCTCTTGCGAGCTTTCCGAACCGCTTTCTTACTTCGGGGTCCTTGAGCTTTTCCTGGATCCGCTGGAAATGCCACTCTGCCCGAGGAAGGCCGCGTTCAGGGACTTTCATGCGAAGCTAACGGGTGAAAACAGAAAAAGATTTTTTAGGATGCTGGGTTGTTTATACTAACCATTAATTTTCAACAGGCCTGAACTTATACCCGTACTGTATTATCCCGCTCTCGCCGCTCTCGCGTATCTTTCGGAACACGGTCTCGACCTTCGTCCCTATCTTTACCGCTTCCTTCCCGCAGTCGACGATTTGCGCCGTCAGGCGCGGCCCCTCGTCCAGCTCTACTATCGCCATGATGTACGGGCTGTGAAGCTCGAACCCCTCCGGGGGCGCGTGGACCACCGTGTAGGAATAGACAGTGCCCGTGCCTTTCATCTTCTGCTTGTGCAGCTTCCCGGCTCTCCTGCAGTGGGGGCAGATGCTCCTTGCCGGGAATATGGATTCGCCGCAGGTGTCGCATTTCACGCCCTCCAGCCGGTACGTCTGCGGTATGTTCCTCCAGTAGCTCGCGAGGCTCTTTGTGTGCGGCATTGCGGGTAATTTTGAGCGGGAGGGTATTTAAACCATCTTAAACCCCCCTTTGGGGCAAGGCGGGCGTTCGGGCGGCGCAAAGAGGTATTTAAACGGCTTTTTTAAATTTAACAGCATGGAATCCGCCTTCAAGAGGGATGTCGCGCGCTATGAGCCCGCCATAAGGAAGCGGGCGCTCGAGGCGTTCAGGGACGACCTGGGAAGCGGCGACGCCACGACCGAGGCCGTCATAACCCAGGACCGGGCGGCCCGCGCGGTAATCGAAGCGGAGGGGAATTGCACCCTGGCGGGCATCCTCGAAGCGAAAACGATATTCGAGGACGGGGGCCTGAAGGTCACCGGGAAGAAGGACGGGGACGAGGCGAGGAAGGGAGAGACCATACTCACGATAGAAGGCTCCGTCAAGGAGCTCCTTGCGAGGGAGCGCACGGCCCTCAACTATCTAGCGCGGATGAGCGGGATGGCGACCCTAAGCCGGCAGATATCAAAGAAGCACGGGCACAGGGTGCTTTTCCTAAGGAAAGTCGACCCCGGGCTCCTTTTCAGCGAGAAGCGGGCGGTCGCCGCAGGCGGGTGCCTGACCCACAGGATGAACCTCGCCGACGGGATACTGATAAAGGACAACCACTTAAAGGCGCTCTGGGCGCTTAGCGGGGACAAGACCGAAGCGGTGGAGGAGGCAGTCAAGCGGGCGTCGAAGAACCGCAGGGGCAACGTCCCGATAGAGATAGAGGTGGAAACACTTGAGCAGGCGCGCGCGGCGGCTAAGGCCCTTGATGTCGTCATCGGCACCCGCGTCATAATGCTTGACAACATGCCGCCATCGCAGGTCAGGAAGGCTGGGAGGATTATACGCGGAGTCGACGACTCGATAATAATCGAGGCGTCCGGCGGGATAACCCGGCCGCGCATCGGAGACTACCTCAAGGCCGGGGCGGACTATGTCTCGACGAGCATATTCCTCGCCGCAAAGCCCTGCAGGTTCCGGATGGAGATGAAGTGATCCCCGGCTTGTCGAAGACCGCAGAAGCCTTTTAACTTCAATTCGGTTCGAACCTTTTTTATATAGCCCCCCACTCAAAGATACTCATGAAAACTAATGCCGTTTTAATAGGGCTTCTGGCGATCGCGCTTGCCTCACTGGCGCAGGCTGCGATACCCGGCAGGATACTTGACCAGCAGATAGTGGATTACGATAATGACCTTTTCGGCCTAAACGGCACGAGGATAATGATTTCGCCGACGAGCGCCTCGGATTACCTGTCGGTCATCGTGCAATGCGGCCCATCGCCATGCTCCCCTATTGAAATAAAGCTGGCCGACTGGAGGCTTTCTACAAAGGACGAGGCGAAGCAGATCGCCGATGCGTTCATAAGTAATAGCGAGGGGAAGCTCGGTTTCGCGCTTTCAGACCTGAAGCTGCGAGAGGCGGTGCTCACGACGCAGACCCAATTCGATTACCACAACCCGAGCGCGACCGTCAGCTACGACCAGCAGTATCATGGGATACCGGTGTACGACGGCAGGGTGGGCGTCAACATCAACGCTTACGGCACGATATACGCGGCCGACCCGGGCGTCGGGAACATAACCGCGCCGACGCAGGCGGTGCTGACCTCGGACGAAGCGGTGCAGAAGGCTAAGGACAAGTACGGCGTTTCCGAACTGAATCTTGCGAAGGGCCCGGAGCTCATAATCTATGGCAACAAACTGGCGTGGTTCCTTAGCATGGGCATGCCGATAGGAAAAGACCTTTACATCGACTCGCAAGACGGGAGCGTTGTGTCCGAGCGGCAGAACTGGGTCGAGCAGGGCGGCGGGTCGCCCAACGACGACGAGGGCGAGGACGGGAACCGCTTAGGGTCCGGCACTGGGGACATGGGCACAGGCGGGGGCGATGTCACCCCGCAGCTGACTAAGCAGGACAGCGTGCCGAATTACACACTATACGTCCTGATAGTCATTGTGGCGCTCGCGGCGGTATTCGTCTTTGTGAAGATGGGCTGGCATTCCTAAACCTCTCCGGCCCATATCCTCGCCAGGTCTTTTTCGGTGACCCTGTGGCGCGACTTGACCTCCTTTAGCCACGCGTTTATCCGCCGGGCATCCGCCCTCAGGAAGTCGCCCGGCCCTGGGTTTGTCAGGAACCTGATGCGCTCCTCCGGGTCCGGATGGTCCGCCCTAAGCTTCCGGTAAGCCTTGCTCCTTGTGCCGAGGTGCGCCAGGAAGGCGTCCGCTTCCCTGCCGGGGTGCTCCAGTGCCAGCCC
>JBFYKJ010000049.1:0-4202 GCA_041306005.1 Candidatus Altarchaeota archaeon
GACAGGAGGAACGGGGCCTCGCCGGGGTTCGCCGCCTCGGCCGCGTGGGCCTCGAGCGCGTAGGCCTCGGCCTCAATGCCAGCCCGGAGCCAGGGCAGGGCGTAGCGCCAGGCGAAGCCCCAACGCCCCCACCGGGCCCGCTGTAGCCAGTGCACGCCCTCATGTGCCAGGAGCCGCACGGCCGGAGCCGGTGGGGCCATGCGCCAGCCGTCGGCGACCCACAGCGTCCAGCCCAGGGTGATGTGAGCTTGGCGCCACGGGCTGGGCAAGCAGCGCCACAGCCAGGATCGCCGGGCCCGCAGGCCTGGACGGCGAGGGCAGACGGAGGCCAGGAAGTCGAGCAGGGCATCGGCCAGGACGGCGGCGCGCGGGCCCAGGATCGGGTTTGGGTTTAGAGTTGTCATGTCAACACCTATTTGCGCCGGGGGTTTTTGAACGCTCGATCGCGAGAAAGTGATTCATCGCCCTGTCGGCGAGCGCTGATGCGTCCCCGCTGATAACAATATCAACTAGAGCGTCGGCCAATTCGCAATCTATTTTGTTTTCAAAATAGATCACGTGCAAGCAGCGTTCAAAATCACATGGCATATTGCGGAATTTAATATTGTCCCCGTCCATACCAAAGAACGGCGTGGTGTATGTAGTTAGGCTGTGGCTTCCGACATCGGTCGTAGTGGCGGAAGAAAACTTTTTCAGCATCCTGCCGTCTAGCATTGTGTTCGGTGAGACATCATCGTCAATGACAAGCAGTTTCCCTTTCACCGCCCTGGCAGTATAGGGAGCACTGGAGCGAAGGCCAAACAGCATTTTGGCATCGGACTCTAAAATGTTATCGCTGCCGATCAGTTGCTTTATCACTTTGGTGACCTGCCCCCTTCCACTCTGCTCGTCCCCGATCCAAACAAGCGCCACCGGTATGTTTTTGTTTGGGGTCATCATGTACCCGATCAGCTCAAAGAAATATCTCCTAAAGTCGTCGTCGCTGCCGATCGTCATGTCCAGCAGCGTGTCAAAAGCGGGGCACGGTGATCCAAGGCTGTGGAAGTGCTTTAGCTTTGCCAATGGGTTTTCAGAGCCGTTGACTTTTTGGTCTTTCTCGCGTAGCATTACCTTCTCCTTTTGTTTAAGGTGCAGGCACCGCAAGCCCAACCCGCGGTGTCCGCACCTATTCCACTACCGTTGCTCAGTAATCCGGCCTGGTTATAGCCAAGCTTTCGATATTGCCATTTTTTACGCGCGCCCCGCAGCGCTTTAAATCCTCGGTGAACCTCGGTAGGCTTAGCGCCCGGCCCTCGTTACGGTCAAGCATGAATTGCTTGTACCAAGAGTAGGCCTCTGATACTGCTATCGATGCACCATCAACGGGCGTCTTGCTAAGCGAGGCCCAGAAAGCATATAACGTGTTCGCTTTTATCAGGTTCCTGTGGTGAAACACACCCGAGCTCGCGGGGTGCTGAAGCTTACCCCGGTCGACCAGTCTAGCGTAACCGCTGATCGCGTGGTTGAGTATTCCGGGTATCTGCTTGGCTTCTACTATGTCTGGCAAGTCGGAATCCTCGATCGGGGAAAGGTCGGCACCAAATTCGGTTATCTCGAGTCTTCGCAGCATCCCCTTTGACAGGTCATCAATAGCAAGTGTGTTGTTCGTCAAGATAAGTGGTGTCACTTGCAGCCTTATAGTATACGGTGCTTTGTTCTTCGGGTTTACAAGGATGTCCCCTGATTCGCTTATCTTTTTCAGCAGCCCGTCGTCTAGTCGAGTTCCAATCTTGGCGTCCCTGTCAAGCAACACAAGCTTCCCCTCTAGCGAGTGCAGCATATGCGGGCTTTTGTCGGAATCAAACGATCTTAAATCAGAATCAAGCCAAGCCCCGCCCACTAATTTTGACAGTATCTTGGCTATTCTCGTTTTGCCGTTCTTGCCTTCACCGGACCATATCCATACTATAGGGATATTTTTGTTCGGCTGTATCATATACCCGACTAGCTCAAAAAAGTGTCTTATGTAGTCATCCCGCTCCTGCGTGCCGAACTCGTTCTCTATTTCAACGAAAACCTGGTGCAGCATCTCAATAAAACCAGGGCAGTCTGCACCCGGATCATAGTCGTATAGTATTTGCGATGTTAGGTAGTCTTCCCGGTTGTGCGCACCAAAAACAGGTGGCTTCCTCTGCCTGAACCGCATTGTGCCGTTTTTAAGATTGATGCAGTCCGGTAACTGCTTCATGGCGTGCAAGTTTGCGGACCCTTTTAACGTTTTATGTCTGACAGTATCAACAGCTAAGTTTGCATATTGCGATAGTGTTTTTGATTTTTCTTTCTTCGTGTCTACCAGGTTGGATGACACTTCATAGGCTGTATTCTCTACCTGTGCTTTATCTACGGGCGCCCAAACGCCGTCTTTATAATGGTATATAATCTCGTTAGACGCCCACCCAACGTTTTTCTTATCACCAAACACTTTGGTTATGGACTGTTCGGCTATAAGCTCGACCAGCATTGGGGTGGTTAGCTCGGAATCGGCTTGCTCTTGCTTCTCGACGGCCTTCTGGACCTTCTCAGCCTTTTTCCTCTCGTTCCTTATCGCGATCTCAACTTTCTTCTTGGTGAGCTCTTGGGAGGACGCGCTTGCTATGGCATCGGCGATTGAGGGCCACTCAAGATCGTCGAACTGGGCCGCGCGCTCGAACACTCTCCGCTTGTCCCCGGTCGGCAGGCTGGCCCATCGCCCCTGCATGCCTGCTACCAGGTCGAGAAACTCCTCCTTGCCGGACCGCGGGATGACCGGCTGCAAGAGGTCCTCGACGAGCTTCTTTCGCAATTTGGACATGAGCTCGAAGGCGTCGGACAGAACAGGGCTTTCAGGCAGCCCCAGCGGCCGGTTGACGGCCCTGGCCTCGGCGACCGCACGCCCGACAGCGGACAGTAGCGATCGGACCGTGGCGAGCCCCTTGGAGCGTTGCCGGCGAAGGTGAACGGACTTCCACTTTACCTCGACCTCGTCCCTCGCCTCGTTCGCGAACTCGGGATCCTGGACGCTCCAGTCGGCGAAAGTCACCATGGCCTCGGGGTCCCCACCGGTCGCGTGATGGCTGGCGGCAATCAGCGCGAACCACGAGCCATAATCCTTATACTTGAGGGGATCCAACGCGGCGAGCAGCTTGGACAGCTCAGCAGGGCTCACCACGTTGCACAGGGAGCTGGCTTGCCCGTCGTCCTCAATGCTCCGCAGGTCGTCGAGGTCCGTGAACACCAGGTCGGCGAGCCATTGAGGGAGCGGACGGATCTCCAAGGGGCTGCGCTCGACCTGCTCATAGATACCACCGGAGTCATGACCACACCCGGGAGTCACGACGAACCGAGTACCCCGCAGGACGTCGACGGACGGGCAGCCAACACGCTTGAGACTGGTATGCAGGTGCTTGCTCTCGTCGTATCGGAAGAACAAATGATAACCACCCCCGCCAGTCTTTACAGAGTAGGTCGAGGTCAAGAACACTTGAAGGTCCATCCCGCCGTGTGCGGCGAGGAGCTCCCTGAATTGAGCTTCCCCATCGTTCGTGCCGTCCTTGACCGAGGTATCAATGTCTATGACCACCACGCCGGGCGGGAGGACGGCGCCGACATTTTTCTTCTTTTCGAGTCGAGTGCTTGCGGACTTGACAGCCCGCTCAATGGCCTCTTTGGGGTCCAGGCCGAGGTCTACTTGCTCCCCGCCGGCCTCCTCAGAGCCGTCCTCGGAGCCACAGCCATCAATGTGGCCCTTGTTCGGCCAGTCCGCAAACGACGGGCGCTTGGCCTGCTTCAACGGGATGAGCTTGAAGCCATTCTCCAACAGGAACGAGAAACGGTTTAGCTTGACATTCGTGCGGATTTCGTGCTTTGTCACGTCTCAGCCTTTCTGTGCTTTCCAACCAGTCCAGTCTGATACCGCGTCGGGTTCGCTCCCCGGCCGCGGTGCATTTATCGGAACTGTGGTTCTACTACCAGATCCCACCAGGTTGCAAGAAGGATAATGCCGTTATCTGTGTTATTTTGCGCGGTTAAGCTACTGAACACCAGTGGCAACCCGGCAGAGTTCATTTTATGGCAAAGTCAGGTAAATGAACGAGATGTATCGGTACGATTCAATTACGATAGGATCTCGGGCCATCATGGCGGCCTAGAAACAAAAAAGTGAAAAAAAACCAGAAAGTGGTAAC
>JBFYKJ010000050.1:0-13368 GCA_041306005.1 Candidatus Altarchaeota archaeon
TTCATGGCGCCGATCTCTTTCCTTCTTTCCCTCACGCTCATGAACATGACATTCATTATCCCTATGCCAGCTATGATTGCCGATATAGAACCAATAGCAAAGGTCATCACGCTTATCTGGCTGGTGAACTTGGCGGCCTCCCTCGCGGCGTCCTTCTCGCTAAGGACCTGGACGTCATCATATGCAGACTCCATATCCCTTGCGAGGCTTTCGGCGTCGCCAGCGTTCATGGGGGTCACTACTATGAACGTGACTTTGTCCTTCTTCTTGAGTATGTCCTGCGCCGGCGGGACGGTGGTAACCACGCCGTTATCCTCTTCTGTGCCGGTGCTCTCCATGATTCCCACTATATCATACCTTTTGCCGCGTATGGTGAATTCATCCCCGGGCTTCAGCCCGGACTCTTCGGCGTAGGCAAGCCCCAGGACGACCTCGTCGGCGTCCTGTTCTGGAAACCTGCCCTCCACCGGCCCGACGTCAAGGTCGAACACCTCAAGTGCGTCCAGGTTCACGCCGTATACCAAACCCACACCCGGGACGTCGCCGCTCAGGATCCCCGTTGCGCTCTCGACGCCTGGGAAATCCCTGAATTCATCTACCAGCGATTCATCAAGCTCGCTTGCGTGGAAATTCTGGAAACTCACGTCCTTGGCGGTTATGGTGATCTTGCCAGAAAGCATCGACATCTCGCTATTTATTGAACTGCTTATCCCCTCCGAGAACGAGCTTAGCACTGTAACGAGGATTATTCCTATGGCTACCCCTATTATCGTAAGGGCGGTCCTGCCCTTCCTCCTTCCGAGCTGCCTGACGACCATATCGACGATCATTGTAGCGTTATGCCCTTGTTGTTGCAGAGTTATTCCCGTGCAGTTGTAGGCCTATTCCTCCCTCATCGCCTCCACAGCATCCACCTGTACTGCCTTATACGCCGGGTAGAGCGCCGCGAGCATGGCCAGGATTATGCTATATGCAAAGCTGATTGCGGCGAGCCTAAAGCTGATAGACGCGATGGGGAACGGATATGCCTGGTTGAGAGCTTCAGTCCCTATGAACCCCAGGGATATTCCGATAACGCCGCCGATTACCCCCAGGAGCGCGGCTTCCTGCAGGACTACCCTCAAGACCACGCCCCTCTCGGCGCCGAGGGCCTTCATTATCCCGAACTCCCTCTTCCTCTCAAGGACTGCCATCACCATAGTGTTTATGATGCCGATGGACGCGACTATGGACGCCACGACCCCGATGCCCAGGGTGAAGACGCTGATGCCGCCGATTATGTCGTTTGCGGTCTTCGCCCTTTCCTCCGGCGTTTCTGCATTTATGTCGGTTGACAGCTCCTCGATCTCTGCGGCTATCCGCTCAATCTCTGAGAGGTCTTCCGGCTCGACGACTATCCCCGAGACGTAATCGCCGAAATCAAATGTGTCGACGGCAGCCTCAAGCGATGTTATGGCCGCCAGGTCCATGAAGCTTCCCTGCTCCTCCATGATGCCCGATATCTCGTACTTCTCGCCGTTTATGTCGATCTCGTCGCCCTGCTTCAGGCCCTTTGCCTCGGCGATAGTGTATCCGAGCGTCAGCTCTTTTGCGCCCGGTTCAGGCAAACCGCCCTCCACGAACTCTATGTTCTGCATGTCGAAGTACTCCAGGTCGTCGAGCTGTATCCCGACCACAAAGATGTTGTTTGAGGGCGACAGGCTGAACGTCTGCAGCGCCACCCTCTTGACGCCGCTGATCTGCGCGATGTCGTCGGCCAGCGACTTGTCTATCCGCATGCCCATGCCGGGCGGCCCCGCTTGGCTTTGCGATGCCGTGGCGACCCCGGCCTCCTCCACGCTTATGTACCCGGAGGCGAACTTCAGCTGTTCCTGCACAAGGCTGTTTATGCCCTCGGATATGGAGCCCAGGGCCACAATCGCGGCTATGGCAAGGATTATGCCGAGCACGGTAAGGCCGCTTCTCATCTTGTGCCGCCAAAGCGACCCAAGGCTCATGTCCCAGAACATCGTGGCGCTAAAGGGCCGCCGGCGAGTCGCCGGCTTGGGCCCCTATTACATACTTGTCTTCCACGCCTACTTGTACTTGCTAAGGTCTATGCTGACCTTCTTCCTCTTCTTTACACCGAAGTACCAGACAAGGAATGCGGCCGCAGCCAAAAGCAGCACTATCATCGCGACAGGCATTTCGGCATCCTGCGATATCTGGTCCTTGCTCAGGGAGATGGATTCCGTCTCCGTGACTTCGCCCTTCTCGGACGCATAATCCTTGTAGGTCATGCTGACGAGGACGTCCCCGCTTGCCGGCATGTCGAACCTGAACACCTTGTGCTTGTTCGGCTTTATCTTGTCGGTGAATCCGGTGGCAAAGACCTTGCCGCCTGCGGAGGCCTCGACTTTCAGGGCGTCCGCATCCTTAGTCCCGTAGTTCGCGATGTCTATCTCTATCTGCCCGCTGTCTTTCTTGGGCTTGACATCGACTATCCTAAGGTCCACGGTGCCCGTGACATCTATGCCCAGCTGTTTAGTGTCGGTTACCTGTTTCTTGCCCTCCCCCCGCCTATAACTTATCTCGAGGGTGCTCGCGACGGGCTTTGCCTCCGAATCCTGGCTCACATCGAACCTGAATTCCGCAGTCCTGGTCTCCCCTACCGCCAACGCCCCGACCGGTTTCTCATTCGAGCCGCTAAGGCTCAGGCCCTCGCCAGGTGTTATCGACAGGTACACGTCGTTAAGGTCGACATCGCCTATGTTCTTCACGCCTATTACCACGCTGCCAATCTTTCCCGGCTCCAAATCCGATGTTATGCTGTCTACCAAGACTTCAGTCCCCGGCTCGACGATGGTTATCGCGAGCGTTGTGGTGTCGACTTGCGTGGTGCCCGCCGCGTCGGTGTAGGTGACTATGATGCCAAGCGAATGTATCCCGGGCGTAGCCACATCACTCGCCCTGACCTGGAAAGACGCCTTCGCTGACTCGCCGGCGGTTATCACGGGTATGCCGTTCCTAATGCTGCCGACCGGGTAGACGTTCGCCCCCGATGAACCGGCAACACCTTGCGTGCCCGGCACAAGCTCAACTATGAGCGCGCTTATTTGGCTCTTCCCGGCGTTCTTGAGCGTTATCTGCACATCCTCGGTGGCGCCCGGCGTTATCTGCGCGTTGTCGGCATATATCTCAAGCCCCGACCGGTAAGTCACCAAGACCGGTATGCTTATCTTGAAGCTAGAGCCCACCCCGCCGTAGGAATAGTCCCCCGTCGCCTCCAGCACATAGGTGCCGGGCTTTGCGCTCTCTAGCGCCCTTATGGCGAAAGCTGCAGAGGTCGTCGCCCCGGCCGGGAGCGTCCCCAGGTCGGATGTGCCCGAAGACACGCTTATGCCCCCCACCCCCCTGGCTGACAGACTGACGACCAGCTTGTCCATGCTAAGCGCCGGGTCAACGTTGTTGACCACGACTATCACCTGCGCCGAACCCCCCGGGTTCATGCTCTGCGGCGTGACCTGGTATGTCACTTGGTACGCCGGTGCTGCCGTTGCCCCCCCCGCGAGGAGCAGAACGGCCAATGCCAAAACTGCCACATATGCTTTCATTTTTTCTCCTTACCGTGTTTTTCTTTGTTTTCTTTGTGATCCTGATGCACACCGGCAGGCGTGGTGTGGTGCCCGGTTTTTGCGGGCTCGTTGTGTTGCCCCGTTGCCGCCTCGCCGTGGCGATCAGTCTCCCCGAATTTGCCCTGTTTGTGCTTTGCGTTGAACTCATCAAAGCTCACGAACTTCCCGTCGACCAGGTAAAGCCTCCTGTTGGCCCGCTCGGCGAGCCGCTGGTCGTGGGTGATTACTATAAGCGTGATGCCCTTCTTGTGCAGGTCCTCGAGCATTTCGACGACCTTTGCCCCGCTCTTCGTGTCCAGGTTGCCGGTTGGCTCGTCCGCGAGTATGACCGTTGGCTCATTTACGAGCGCCCTTGCGATGGCGACCCGCTGGCGTTCCCCGCCCGACAATTCAGACGGCTTGTGGTTCATCCTGTGCGACAAGCCTACCAGCTCGAGCAGGACCTCGGCCTTCTTCAGCGCGGCGCCCCTCGGCGCCCCGTCAAAGCGCAAGGGCAGTGCGACGTTCTCTTTAGCCGTCAGCGAGGGCAAAAGGTTGAACGTCTGGAATACAAAGCCTATCGTGCCCCTGCGCACCGAGGAAAGCTCGTTCTCGCTCAGCATCGATATGTCAAGCCCCCCTAAGAGTATCCTGCCCCCGGTAGGCGTGTCCAGGCACCCGACAAGGTTCAGCAATGTCGACTTCCCGCTGCCGCTGGGCCCCATTATGGAGATATACTCCCCCTTGTAGGCGCAGAGTGTGACCCCGCGTATTGCCGGGACCTCGACTTCCCCCATCGCGTAGACCTTCCACACGTCCTCAAGCTCTATTATGCATTGCCCCCCGTCCATATGGCATCAAGCTCCCTGTTCATCCTTTTGAGCAGCTCTTTGGTCTTCCTAATTTTCTCTTCGCCCTTCGGGTCGTTGCCCCTGAAATACTCGTTTATCCCGACAGACCCGGTGGCAATCATCGAGTGCATGAGCTCTGTTATCTCCCTCATTTCAGGGTTGCCCATGTACTCGTGGAACCTGTCTATGGTGTCCTTCACCAGTTTCTTATTCTGCTTCAGGTACTCTTCGCCCTTCCTTGTGACTTTGTAGACCTTCTTGCCGCCTTCATCCTCGCAGGCCACAAGCCCCTCTTCCTCAAGGCCCCTGAGCTGGGGGTAAAGGGCCCCCGTGCTTGGCTCGTAGCTGCCGCCGGAAGCTTTTTTGAACTCGCAGAGTATCTGGTAGCCGTGCATGGGCTCCTTAAGGGCGTTCAGGATGAGCACCCTAAGGTCCCCGCGCTCCAGCGGTGTTTCCCTGTGCATCAGTTTAGCAGGCTTCATAGCTCATACGGCATGACCCGACCCCTCATGGTCTATAAGATATATCTCGATATATCGAGATATATTTAGATATATCTTATATAAAAACATTAGCCCCTCTCAAAGCCCCAAACGCCCGCCGGGAAGCTTTGATAGAAAACCTATTTGACCCTTCCCGAGTACCCGACTCTGAATATGTCGTGCTCGGTGACCATCCCGGTTATCTTGCCGTTGTCCTCGACCGGGAAGCCGCCCATCCGCTGCGCAAGGATGAGCTCTATGACATCCTCCATAAGGTCCCCGGGCGCGACACTGACAAAATACCTGCTCATCGCATCCTCGACGGTCTCCTGCGAGAGTATCCTGTCGGCATCCGGGGTCCCGAACCTGGAAAAATCGTTGCCCGAGACGAATTTTAGTATGCTTGTAGTCCTGAGTATCCCGACAAGCTCGCCGTCACGCAGGACGGGCAGCCTCCTATACCCCTTGCGTATCATAAGCTTTGCTGCCTCCTTGAGGCTCGTCTCCGGCGCCACTGACAAGACATTGGTCCCCATTATGTCCCTGACCCTTATGCCGTGCTTCCCGTCGGCCATGCTCTTGATGAAATCCCTTTCAGACACTATGGCCACCACCTTGCCGTTCTTGTTGGTAACTGGACACCCCCCCACCCCCGCCTCAAGCATCTTCTTGGCAGCCTCCCCGACGGGCTCGTCCTCCATGAACGAGACCACATCCCCCTTCATTATCTTTGACACGTGCATGTTCACCGCCGCAAAGAGGTTGCCGTCGAACTCGTTCTTTACTATATTATACTTCTCCCCGCCGCCAAAAAGGTCGGTCAGGTCGCGTGCGCTGATTATCCCGACAAGCTTCCGTGTGCCGGCGTCAACGACGGGCAGCCGTCTGATCCCCCTGTCGACCATAAGCCGGCATGCCTGCTTCACGGCGGTGGTGGGGTATATCACTACGGGGTCCTTTGATGCTATCGCAATCACCGGTTTGCCTTTGATTTCGATGTGCATCTTGCGTATCCTCTCGTCTGCCGGGGGGTGCACAATCCCGCTGTCAAGGTCTATCATCTTTTTTCAAGGGCCGCAGCCATGCGGCACGCAGCCAAAACTCCGACGAAAATCAGCTTATGCGCTGTTTTCTATATCCTCATAGCACTCTTCACAAACCAGCGTGCCGTTGACGTTCCTCAGCCGCTCGCTGTAATTCTCGCACTCCTCGCACTCGCCGGACATCGGTATTTCAGTCTCGAGCAGCGCGCCGTCGGCCTTCGCCTTGTCGAACACAAGCTCGTATACCGCGGGGGATATCCGGACTATGTCCGTCTGGGTTATCACGCCGACCAGCTTTCCCCTGTTGAGCACTGGCAGCCTCTTGACGCCGCTTTTTACCATGAGCTTTGCGGCGTCGCTCACGTCGGCGTCCGGGCCGATGCTCACCAGCTTTTGGCCCATTATGTCCCCGACTTTGGCCTTAGCGGGGTTGCCGCCCTTGGCTATCATGCCGACAAGGTCCCCCTGCGTCAGCATCCCGGCGTATTTGCCCTTGCTGACCACAGTCAGGCCGCTCAGGTCGTGCCTGGCCATGGTCGCACAGGCGTCTTTCACGAGATCCCCCGGGGCGGCCGTCACTATGCCCCTAGCCATCACATCCCCGACGCGTATCCCGGTTTCCATGGTAACATGCCTCCTTTAGCCCCTGTTTTTAATTAGGCGCAGAGCTAATAAAAAGCGGGCCGGTTTCCGCCCACGTGCGGAACAGCGTAACTTCTGGCCAAGGGCATACATGTACAAACTCACTATAGTGATGAGGTCGGACCTGAAGATGAGCAAAGGCAAGGCCTGCGCACAGGCTGGCCATGCCGCAATCGAGTGCTTTATACGCCAGGATGACGACCGCCTTAAGAAGAAATGGCTCGAAGAGGGCGGGAAGAAGATAGTGCTCAAGGCCCAAAGCATCGAGGCGCTGCACGCCCTGAACCACGCCGCCAAGCGGGCGGGCCTGGTCACCGCGGTCATACAAGACGCCGGCCATACCGAGCTTGAGCCGGGAACGGTGACGTGCATGGGTATCGGCCCGGACACGGAAGAGAACATAGACAGGGTCACCAAGGACCTGAAGCCGTATTAGCGCAACAAAGGACCTGAAGCCGTATTAGCGCCGCATCGCCAAGGCTGATGAATACGTCAAAACACAGCCGTGCTATTGGGGGGCAATAGAGGCTACTCACCCGACTTGTACCACTTAATGAGGTTCAAATCACCGCCCTTGTATAGGAACCCGAGAATCCCTATGGCGCAGACGAAAAGGAATGCCAGCAAGCTGGTAACCAGGTTGACCCTCACGTCGAGCAGCACGTTAAGCAGGTTAAGGGCGAACGGCGGCGCAAGCCCGAGGCCGAATGCGAGGGCGAGCCTCTCGCTCATGGGCATCGCGTTCCTCTTGGGGAAGAGCGCGAGCGTCAGCAAGAAGCCCGGTATCATTACAACGATGAGCGCTGCGAGTATCAACAGCGTTATCGCAAACCCGTCCAGCGGGACCCACCCATACTCCTCACCGACCATCCCGATAATTTGAAACTTGGCGTATTTAAACTCTCCCGGCACGCACGGCCCTAAGCCCGGCGTTGTGCTTATTTAAACTCATTTAAACTCCCCGGCGCCTAAGCGATGTGCTCGAGCAGTATCTTCACGCCTATGGCTATGAGCACCACCCCGCCGGCCACTTCCACCTTCCCCTCGAATATGTGCCCGAACCTCTTGCCGGCGTAGATGCCGAGGAAGGATACGCAGAACGCAACAACACCTATGACAGCCGCAGGTTCCAGCACCGGCGCGCCGAGGAACGCGAAGCTGAGCCCGACAGCCAGCGCATCGATGCTAGTCGCGACGGCGAGGAGGATGAGCACCCTGAATGCGGGCTCGCCCTTCTCCTCGCTTTCAAGCCTGAACGCCTCGTATATCATCTTGCAGCCTATCGCCGCAAGTATGCCAAACGCTAGCCAGTGGTCGATGCCCTCGATCAGCCCGGCAAGCCCCACCCCGGCAACCCAGCCGATAACGGGCATAATAGCCTGGAAACCCCCGAAGGCGACGGCTATCTTGAGGGCAGTCTTCATATGGGCCCTCTTTGCGACGGCCCCGGTCGCTATCGAGACCGCAAAGCAGTCCATCGCGAGCCCGAGAGCGACGCTGATGATGGATATGGCGTCCATTTCATGAATCATGCTAACGCCCTGTCGAACATCCGCATGGCCTGCTCGAGCATCGCCGGGTCGCCCATGACTATCTTCAGGAGCGGCGAGACGATGTCCATGTCGCCGTGCTCCTCCACAGCCTGCTTCACATCCGGCCGGTTGAGGAACTCCGCCATATGGCCGTACTCCGTGTCGCCGAACCGGTTCAGCACCTTGCGTATCAGGAGGTGGTTGCTAAGCTCTCTTTCGAGAGCCTCCAGGTTTTTGGCATAGCTCTCGCCGTTGTGTATGGACCTTGCAAGTATTTTCGCCGCAAGCCCCCCGAGCATCACGCCCCCGCCCGTCGTGGCCTTGACCTGGCTGGCCGCATCACCGACTGAATAAGCCCCATTGTTCTCTATCCTCAAACCGGGCTCATACAGGGGTATCGGCCCGCCTGAAGAACTCACGGTTCGGCTGTCTGGGCCTAGCTTTCCGTCATCTTTCAGCCTATTGACGAATGCGGCAAAGAGCCGCTGCACGCTGTTCTCAGGCCCAAGAGTCCCAAGCCCGACGCGGGCGCGGGTTTTTCCAATCGGTATCACCCAAGCAAAGAACCCCGGCGCGACGGGGCCGGCGTATATCTCGACAAGGTCCGTGTCCACATTGACCCCGACCATCTCCTGCTGGCTCGTGAAGATGAAGGCCCCCGGGGCGTCGAGCCCGACCGCCCTGTGCAGCCCCTGCCCGCAGCCGGTCGCAAGTACGACACGGCTGGCCGAGGTTTCAAACCCCGCCCCCTCTAATTCAAACCCCTTTCCGGCCCTCTTAATAGTCTCAACCGCCCTCCCAGCCGCAAGCTCCCCGCCGTAGCACTGCGCGAGATGCCTGTCAAAAGCCGCACGGTCGACGACACAGGCCTTGCTCTTCTTTGCACGTATCTTTGCCACACCGTCCCCGCCGTAGAACCGGGCGCCTTTGACCTCGTTCAAAACGAAGTCGCCCTTTTGTATCCCTAGCCTCTCAAGCCCGTCTAAGTTGAAGAGGCCTGCGCACTGGACGGGCTCGCCGATAGTCTTGTCCCTCTCTATTACGACGACATCCCCCCCGAGGCTTCGAAGCTCAGTCGCGCAGATGAGCCCTGCAGGCCCGCCCCCGACGACCGCGGCGTCATAATGGCTTTTCATCTTTGGCGGAATTGTTGCATCAAAATCCCTAAATAGAATACCGTCTTGAATAGAATACAGTCTTGATATCCCTGCTCACATACCCCCCTATATCCTTGCTCACTTGTACTCATCTATCCACGCATAGTGGTCATTGGTCTTATAAACCCGGTCCCATGTGAAGTCTTTGTCGGACTTTTCCATGCGCCTGAAATAAAGCCCGATTACAAAGCCGGCCGCCAGGCCGCCGAGGTGCGCGTTCTCCGCAACCCCCGTAGGCCCCCCCGTCCCCAGCCAGGCGACCGCTATGAACACAAAGGCTATCGCCGCGATCCACAATTCCATCGGCATCATGAAGAAGAACAGCACCTTCTTTCGCGGCCTGAGCGCGACGACCGCCCCGATCACCCCGAATATCGCCCCGCTCGCCCCGAGCGAGGGCGTGTAGCTGCCGAGGATGAACACCGACGTCAGGACGTAGAACACCGACGCGATTATCCCGGATATGAAGAACACCTTGAGCAGGTTCTTAGCCCCGACTATGCCCTCAAGGAAGATGCCAAAAGTGAACAGCGCGAACGCGTTGAAGAATATGTGGCTCGGGTCCGCGTGGAGGAAGACGCTGGTGACGAGGCCCCACAGCATGCCGCCTTGCATCACCGCCGCCGGGTCGAGATAAAGCGTCTCGGTGAACGGGATGCCCGACACTGCGCATGCCAGCTGTATCACGAATACTGCCGCAATTATCCCAAGCAGCCAGTACGTGGCCGGCAGGTTTCCGATTTTGTTCATTGTTATGCCTTTCGATCCCGGTTGGCGTTTGTCAATAACCAAAGCGCCCTCATTTCATGCGCTCCTCTATCAGCCTCTTAACGAGCTGCGCATCCGCTTTCCCCCTAAGCTCCGACATCGCGATCCCCATCACCCTGCCAAAGCCTTCGCCCCTGTGCGCGTTCACTATCCCGGATATCCGCTTCTTCACAGCGGCGTCGTCCAGGAGGAAGAGCCCCCCGCCGTTCGCCACTTCCTCGGCGCTCTTTCCAGCAGCCATCCCCGCAACTAGTTCTTCCATGGACTCCTTTGCCACTTTACCCGAATCGACAAGCCCGAGGGCCGGCGCGACATCGACGCCTTCCGGCGCTGCAAGCAGTGCGGATGCGATGACCGAAGGCTTTGTGTTTTTCAGTTCTGCGCTGAGCTCCTTAAACCTGGAAAGGACCCGCGAGTGCACGAGCTGGTTCGCAAGCTCGGCCCCAAGCCCCATGGCTTCAAGAGCCCTCTTCTGCTCTTCGGGCGTCATGGGCAGCCTTATCGACGCAAGCATCCCCTCTGTTATCGCGACCAGCGGCTCGTCGGTCTCGGGGTACATCCTCGCGCTCCCAGGAAGCGGCCGCATGAACCGGGTTATCACCCCGTCGGCGCGCCGCACCTCTTTTGGCACGCCCTTTAGCGCCGCATCGCACCTTGCGGCTATCGCAATCAGCGCTTTTACAGCGTCATCCCTTCCAGCGGCGACTAATACGAACGCATCGTTACCCCCGCCGATACCGAGCGCCCCCATCGCCCCCGCGACCTCTTTCTCGGTTATCCCGTAGGCGGGAAGCTCATCTGAATGGAATATCCCCTTCAGCCCTGCAGTCTCGGCGGCTATCCCCGCAAGCTCTGTCCCGAACCTGTAGCCCGGCATGAGCTCTTTCCCCACCAGGCCGGCGAACTTTGGCACCCTTATCCCAAAGACGCTCTTTCCCTTGACTATCTTTGACTCGCAGTCTTTGAACGCGGGCGTGACATCCTTTATTCCCTGCTCGGAGACCGTTCCTGAAAACCCGCGTGCTTTCAGCTCGTCCCTTATCGCCAGCAGGCTGACTTGCCTACCGGCCTCGTTCTCGACGAGCCCCGGTATATCGTTCAGCGCCTGCACGCCCTTTATCTCTATCCTCTCGCCTCCCCGTATGGACACGTTGACGTCCTGCCGTATGGTCCCCAAACCCCTCTTGACCTTGCCGGTCGCGCGAAGCAGCATGCCGATGGCCTCTGCGACCTCCCTAGCTTCCTGCGGGCTCGTGATATCGGGGCCCGTCCCGATCTCGACAAGCGGTATCCCAAGGCGGTCGAGCCGGTACCAGGTCCTCCCGCCTTCTTTCTTTATTATCCTTGACGCGTCCTCCTCAAGGCAGATAGTGGGGATGGTTATCCTCTTTTTCACCCCCGGCTCTTTCACCCCCCCGTCTCCGGCAGCATGCACCTCGACCCAGCCGCCCGTTGCAATCAGCATCGTCCTTTGGAATCCCGACGTGTTCGACCCGTCGATGACAGTCTTTCTCATCACCTGCACCTCGTCGACGGGCCGTGCATGAAGGAGCAGGGCGGCCTCAAGCGCTATCTCAAGCGCATCGGTGTTTAGGGGGCGTGGAGGCTCCTCATCCAGTTCGACAAGGCAATTAGTGCCCTCGTAATACTCATAAACGAACTCCCGGCCCTTGAGCAGCTCGTGAAGGGCCGCTGGGTCAACGCCCCCAAGCTCGCCCGCGACCGCCTTTATCCTGCGGGTTATCGTCCCGTGCGGCGCATCCTCCCGTATTTGCGACGGGCATCCGCAGAATAGCTTATGCGTCTCGAGCTGCTGGTGTATCTCTATCCCGCACCTAAGGCCGAGCTTTGCGTAGTCGTGCATCGTCGAGTGGAAACCTGATTATGCGTAAAAGAATCCCCGGCTAATTAGAAGGCGCAGTTTGAAAAAGCGGTTTGCCCATGGGCGGGCAACCGGCTGATAATGGACAAGAGCCCTCCTTCCGATAGCCATCAACACACAAAAGGGTGTGCGCCGGCCAAAGCCGGCGGCAAAAATAAAAACAAATATGGACCTAGCCGTATATCAGCAGGAGTATGCCTATGACAAGCGCAGCAAGCGCCAGCGTCACGAGCAGGATCGGCAGGTATGTGTAGAGCAAGAAGCCCAGGAAAGAGCCCGGCACTATCAACCACGCCAAAAGTCCCATGACGACGGCGAAAACCACGGCCATCCCGCCGAACATCTTCGCTTTGCTCATTTTGGTATGCTTTGAACGCAATACGCCGCGTAAAGGCCTATATTTTAGCTTTACGGATTAAAATAGGCGATTAAGCCGGCGGACATACGGGGGCTTAAACCGTTTATTACCGCATCCGGCTGAAACTATGCGCGACAAAATGGGCGGGGCACACACAGCAAAATGAAAGGGGCATTCATAGTCATCGAGGGCGCCGACGGGACTGGGAAATCCACCCAGGTGCGGCTGCTTGCAGAGTATCTCAGGGTCCGCGGCCTAGACGTGGTCACTACCCAAGAGCCGACCCGCGGGCACATCGGCCAGTTCATACGCCAGGTGCTTTCCGGCGAGGAGAAGGTCTCGCCGAACACACTTGCCCTTCTCTTCACCGCCGACCGCTCGGAGCACGTGGACAAGGTCGTGCGGCCAGCCCTGGAGGCCGGCAAGGCCGTCATCTCCGACCGCTATTACTACTCAACGGTCGCTTACCAGTCTGCCCAAGGCGTCAGCCCCAAATGGCTTTCCGAGCTGAATTCATTCGCACCGGAGCCGGACCTGGTCATAGTACTCGAGGTCGATTATGCGATAGCCAACCAGCGCCTCAGCGGCAGGGCAAAGGAGGTCTTCGAGGTCGAGGACTTCCAGAGGAAGGTGCAGGATGCGCTCCTAGACATCGCCCGCGGCGGCCATCTCAGGCTTAGCAGGCCGGGCAAGTCCTGGAAGGTAATAGACGCGTCGCTTGGCATAGACGAAGTCCAAAAGAGGATACGCGACGTTGTGGACTTGCACCTCAAGTGAGCGGTTATTGCAACCGGGCGGTTGTTGCCCAGCCGGCGTTCTGCCGGTTCAGGCCAGCGCCCCGGCAAGGAACGCCACGAGCCCTATGAATATCGCTATCTTTGTAAGCTTCTGGTTCTTCCTGGCGTCGCCCGCAGCTATCGATGCCGCAAAGAGCGCGTCCGCGGCAAGCACAATTGCCAGGTAATATACGCCCAAAAGCCCGGTCAGGTACGGCACCGGGCTTAGCAGCACTGCGGCTAGTATATACGCCCTGCCGATAAGCCATGACCTTTTAGCGCCG
>JBFYKJ010000051.1:0-30640 GCA_041306005.1 Candidatus Altarchaeota archaeon
GGCAAAGAAGGGCGCCAAGGTCATCTTCTGCCCGATGTATTGGCTTTATGACGACTGGGCCCACCAGAAAAGCCACAGGCAGAAGGAGAGGCTGCTGCTTAGGTCCCTTCTTTTGGCGCGGGCCTTCGAGAACCTGACTTATGTCGCATTCGCGGGCTCGTACGATTCCAAGCAGGAGGACCTCGTCCCATACACCGCGGTGGCCGAGCCGCACAGGGTGCTGTGCGAGCTGTTCGACAAGAGCGGGCTTGTCGTGGCTAATATCGATTTGGATTATCTGGAGCGGATTAGGAGGAAGTACACAAAGGGCTATGGGAAGGTAGTGTGCGAGTTGTAAGGCGTGCTTATTCAACCAGCCCTTCGGCACTCGGACGCCAGGTAGCCTGCAAGCTCGCCTGCGAGGCGTGGCGCGTCGGCGTTTATGAAAAAGAGGCCCGGGGACGAATTCGCCTCTATAACATACCAGTCCCCATCGTTAAGCATCAGGTCCAAACCGCACAGCTTTATGCCGAACGCCTTTGATGCCTTCTCGCATAGTGTGATCACCTCTTTCGGCGCCTTCAGCCGCCGGTAGACGTCGCGGCCCATGCCCGTCTGCTTCCACAGGTTCTTGTTTATCTTCTCGATGAACTGGCGCAGCTCGTTGTTTATCAGCGTGGCCCGGTAGGTCTTGTGGTCGGGGTTTTGGAGGTAGTCCTGCGCTATTATCGGCGAGATCGGGTTCTTTTCGGCCAGGTGGTGCAGTTTTTTGATGAACTCCGGGTAGCTGCTCACCTTCGTGACGCTCCTGCCTTCATCCGAGAACACTGCCTTGAGCACAAGGGGGTTTTGCTCCAGCGCGTCGCGTATGATGCGGTGGCGCGGCCGCTCCTTTGGGATTAGATAGGTCTTTGGCGTCGGTATGCCGGCCTCGAGGCATTTTAGGTAGAACATCCACTTGTCCTCCTGGTAGAAGAAGGAATGCGAGGATTCTATGACCTTTTTGCCTAGCTCTTCCAGGGTCTTTGTCAGCTCTATCGACTCGAATGTTATGGGCTCGAATACGGAATAGTTGAACACGACGCGGCAGTCCTTGGTCTTTTCGGCAATGGCCCCGACATCCATCTGGTCCTCGAGCAGGATGCGAACGACGCCTATTCCTCGCCCCTCAAGGCCCCGGATTATCATCTCGTCGAGATCGCTGGGGGATGAGCCGGCAAGGATGTACCCCATGCTGAATTTGGGTTTGGGGGCCTTCGCCGGGGGCGCTTTTTTTGCACTGCCGGAAGCAACGCGCGCGTCTTTTGCTTTTTCGGCGGGCTGGCGCCTGGCTTTAGAATAATGGCGCTTTCCCTTTGAATCGATGGGGAGTTTTTTCACATTAGTTTGTAATTGTATTGGAAAAAAATGGGGAAGATTGCACAGATCAACGCAGGCATGAAGAAGGCCGGCCGTGGGAGATTGAAGTTTGACCACAGGAAATTAAAGTATTTGGGATTCCATGTGGCAAGGCCCGAAGGGGGGCCTGAGAGATTGTGGGGCGCTAGTGGCTGGAAAAAAGGCCCGTGGTTTTACGGGCATAGTTTTATGATAGAGCCGGCCAGCATGACCCCAAAGGAGTTTAGGCACACTGTCAATGCGCTTGTAAAAAAGACACTGCGGGCGGATAGAGACCTCGTGCTGTTTGAGCCTCGCCAAGAGACCTTTAAAGGGGCAAAGGGTGTGGAGCAGGATACGTTAGACGGGAAACTTTTGCACCTAAGAGAGGGGCCGTTTGAGATAACGAAGGGCGTGGTCAGGGGGCAGAAACCGACTGCCACCGAGCAGAAGTGCATCGACGCCGGTCTCACGAACATGCACATAGGGGATGTCACAGTCCGCGGTGAGACTGAAGAAGCGCTGGCTGCGAGGGAACGCGAGGTTTATAAGATGATTGCGGGATACTTGAAGCACAAGGAGGTTGCGCCCGTGAAAAGGCGATAGTCAGGTGAACCTTGCGCCGGGTTTCATCCTCGACAATAATCGGGGGCAATTCTCAAAGCCCAGAAGCACGACGCCGTCTTTGGTGTTCACGGCTACCTTGTTGCCCTTTATCTCGGCTATCGTCCCGGGCGGCCCGGCCGGCATGCCCGCATCCATTGCTGCGGATTTCACCCTGACTGGCGACCCCTTGAAGCGCGCCTTAAGGCGCAGAGTGCCGCTGTAATGGTCTTTGAAAGCTATCACCTTCTTCAAAATCATCTCCGAAGTGTCGCTTCCCCAGTCTATGCGGCCGTATTTTTGCTGGAACCTTCTCGTCGTGGCATATGTGGCCTTGGTTTTGTCCTGCTTCAGGGGCCTGGCCGTGCCGGCTGCCAGGCCGTCAAGGACCTTTATCACTGCATCAACGCCGTGGGGGTACAGCTTTCTATTGGCCTCCGCAGGTTTCAGGCCCGCGACATCGATGCGCTTTGTGCGGGCGAACACGTCGCCGGCGTCGAACTGCTCGACGACCTTGTGGATGACTCCCTGCGCGCGGCTTCTGTTGTCGAGGTAGTCAAAGAGCAGGGGTATCGGGCCGCGCCCTTTAGGCAGCGGCGCACCGTGATAGTTCAGAAACCCGTGGTTGGGCAACGCAGCCAGCGCCGGCGGGACCCAGCCGCCGTATAGGACCACGCCGACGTCGGGCTTCATCCCCCTGAGGCCGTCAAGCCATGCTGAAACATGGGCTGAATCCTTTTCGCGTTTCAGCCGCTCGGCCATCTTTGGCTTTGACAAAGTCAGAACCTTTGGCAGCGGCGCAAATGGCAAGCACCGGCTTCGTGCGGCCTCTTTTACCCACGAGCCCGAGTCCGAAGTGCCGTGCGCTATGACGCCTACTATGTTGTGGCGGCGCATTATCTTGTCTATAACGGGCCCGGGAAGGCTGGGCGTCTCGCCCATGTATAAGAGTACCTTTAGCCTCTTTGGAGCCTGGGCTTTTGCATATTGTCGCCCTTTTGGCGCCGGCCTTGTGGCATGCGGCTTCACCATCTCCGCTCCATCCCAAAGTCCCTGTCTATCTCGGCGGCTATCTTTCTCATCCGCGCGAATATCCTTTCAGAGTCGCGCATCATTTCCTCGATGGTTTCTTCCAGGCACGGCTCGCGCAGTATGTAGCGGCGGCCGGGGGCCTGGCGCACGAGGCCTGAGGAAGCGAACTTTTTCATGTGGAAGAGGATCGTGCCGCGCGCGAGGTCGAGCTCGTCTGCTATTTGTGTTGACGTTTTAGGCTCCCCTTCAAGGCTGCTTTTGACAAGTATCTTAAAGACCTTGTATGCCGACTTGTCGGCGTCCTTCTTGGTGAAGAGGCTTAGGGAGCGGCAGAGCCACTCGATGTCCTCGCCCTCGTCCGCGCGAAGAGGGGGGTTTAGGTCCTGCAAGAGTATGCGCCTCTTGGTTTCGGCGGCCATGTTTGTTGAATCGCGATGCGGCCCTATTGCGGCGCCCGGACTGTCCGGGCCGGTTTCCTTAAACAAAGGTTTTTATAGACCGTGCTTAAAAGTTAATAAGTTATTGTTCCGAGAATAAAAATCATTGCTCCGGATTAATTATAACTCAAACCCATAAAAACAAGAGTTTAAGGAAGAGCGACAAGATGTTCAAGAAGAAAGGGGCGAAGGGTGAGGATGACAAAGGAGGGGAAGAGCGCGATAGCCCGCCAAAGAAGCGGGGCGCCCCCGGCAGCGGTAGGAACAGCGGCTTTGGCGGGAACGACCCGTTCGGCTTTGATGATGATTTGTTCGCAGGTTTCCCGGAATTTGACAAGATAGAGGAGATGATGAATAAGCTCATGAAGGGCATGTTTGATTCGAAGGGCATGTTCCCGGCCTTTGGTTCTGGTGATGGTAAGCCCATAGTCTATGGGTTCTCTATGAAGACCGGGCCGGACGGCAAGCCCGTCATAAGCGAGTTTGGGAATGTCAAGCCCGGGACGGTAAGGATCGAAGGGGGCAGCCCGGGCAAGAGGGGGAACGCACGCATGCCGACGGCGGCCCCGATAATAACCGACGCGAGGGAGCCGCTCATAGACGTCATGCTAAGGGACGAGGATATCATTGTGATAGCCGAGTTGCCGGGCGTTGGCAAAGAGGACATATCGCTTGAGGCGCTCGACGGCGCGCTCGAGATAAAGGTGGACGTGCCGGGGAGGAGGTACTACAAGTCAGTCAAGCTGCCGGCGGAAGTGAAGACTGGGGACATCGACGCTACGTATAATAACGGCGTGCTCGAGGTCAGGCTGAGGCTGAAGGAACCGAAGAAAGGGAAGGGGACGAAGGTAACGATAAAATAGGCGTAGTGCAAGCTTAATGGCGGCATGCCGAGCCGCAAAAAGATGAAAATGAAACTGAGCGTGAAGGAAGCGCCGAAGACTGATGTCGGGAGATGCATAGTCAGGCTTGGGTCGGAGGCCATGGAGAAGCTTGGCGTAAAGAGCGGCAGCATAGTAGGTATCAAGGGCGGCAAGGGGGGGAAAGAGGCCGTGGGGATAGCCTGGAGGGGGCTAGCCGAGGACGAAGGCAAGAGCATAATACGGATGGACGGCGTTTTGAGGAACAACGCCGGGGTCGGGCTTGACGAGGAAGTGGATGTGGAAGCTGCCACTGCGAAGTATGCGAAGAAGATAATGCTCGCACCGACGCAGGCCATACAATATGGGTCGGGGTTTGTAGATTATGTTCATGAGAGGCTCCTTAGCAGGCCGTTTGTCAAGGGGAACAGGGTGCTTGTCGACGTCATGGGGACGCCGCTGACGTTCCTTGTGGCGAGCGCCGCGCCGTCGGGCATCGTTGTCGTGTCGGAAGACACGGAGGTCGCGATATCGGCAAAGCCCGCAGGCGAGGGTAAGGCCGCGCCGTTGATAAGCTATGAGGATATCGGCGGTTTGAGGGACGAGATAGAGACAGTCAGGGAGATGATAGAGGTCCCTATGAGGTACCCGCAAGTTTTCAAAAAGCTGGGGGTCTCGCCGCCGAAGGGCGTTATGCTGTACGGGCCGCCGGGGACCGGGAAGACCCTGCTTGCTAAGGCCGTTGCCAATGAGACCGAAGCCCACTTCATACACCTTGCCGGGCCTGAGATCATGAGCAAGTGGTACGGGCAGAGCGAGGAGAACTTGAGGAACGTGTTCAAGGAGGCCCAGGAGCATGCGCCGAGCATAATATTCATTGATGAGATAGACGCCATTGCGCCCGCGAGGGAAGAGGTCGGCGGCGAAGTTGAAAAACGGGTCGTCTCGCAGCTGCTGACATTGATGGACGGGCTTGAGGCGAGGGGGGACGTCGTAGTCATCGCCGCGACAAACAGGCCGGACGCCATCGACCCCGCCCTGCGAAGGCCCGGAAGATTCGACAGGGAGATACAGATAGGGATACCCGACAGGATAGGGAGGATGGAGATCCTGCAGATACACACGAGGGGCATGCCGCTGACAAAGAATGTGAACCTTGACAAGATAGCCGATATCACTCACGGCTACTCGGGCGCTGACCTCGAGGCGCTGGCCAAGGAAGCCGCCATGCGCTCATTGCGAAGGGTCATGCCGGAAATCAAAAAGATGAAGGATGAAGAGCTGACCAAAGAGTTCCTCGACAAGATAGAAGTCAATGAGACTGATTTTGACGAGGCGATGAAGAAGGTCGAGCCGTCGGCGATGAGAGAGGTGCTGGTCGAGATACCGCGCGTCAGGTGGGCCGACATCGGCGGGCTCGCGAAGGTGAAGGAAGAGCTCATCGAGAGCGTCGAGTGGCCGCTGAAGCACGCAGAGCAGTTCAAGGAGATAGGGGTCAAGCCGCCGAGGGGGATGCTGCTCTACGGGCCGCCGGGGACCGGGAAGACCCTGCTTGCGAAAGCAGTTGCCAATGAGAGCTCTGCCAACTTCATATCGGTGAAGGGGCCCGAGCTTCTCAATAAATACGTGGGCGAGAGCGAGCGCGGGATAAGGAAGATATTCAGGCGCGCGCGGCAGGTGGCGCCGGCGATAATATTCTTTGACGAGATAGAATCGATGACGGGTACGAGAGGCATGGGCAGCGACTCGAGTGGGGTCAAAGAGAGCGTCGTAGCGCAGCTCTTGAGCGAGATAGACGGCATCGCGGAGCTGAAGGATGTAGTCCTGATAGGGGCGACCAACAGGCCGGACCTTGTAGACGCGGCGCTGCTCAGGCCGGGGAGGTTTGAGAAGCTCATATACGTCCCGCTGCCCGACGCGGAGGCGAGGAAAGAGGTACTGAAGGTGCACACCGCGGGCGTCAAGCTGGCGAAGGGGGTGGGCATCGACGCGCTTGTGAGGAAGACCGAGGGGTACTCCGGTGCGGATATCGAGGCGCTTGTGAGGAAGGCGGGGATGCTGGCCATAAAGGACACTCTCGGGAAGAGGGCGAAGGACGCGAAGGCCGCGGCGGTCCCGGTCAGCGCAGAGCATTTCGAAAAGGCGCTTGAAACCGTCAAGCCTAGCGTCGGCAAAGAGGACGTCACCGGGTACTGGCGCGGCGGGGAGTTCAAGAAGCGGGACGCGGGTGTGGTTTAAGCGGGCTGGTCTTGCTAGATGGGTATGCTCGTCTAAGCCCGGGTCTAAGGAACTTGTATTTTGATTTTTCGGTTTTGGGTTTGGGATGTTGGGAGTTAGGTACTACAAAGTCCGAATTGTGCTTGATTAGTTAGGTACTACAAATTCGTTAAGGGTTTCCAAAACCCCAGAAAACAAGAGTTCCTTAAACCGCGCGCGGCCTCCTGCGAACTGGCCTTAAGCCAACTTCGCCTCGACCTCGGTGAATATCGGGCCCTTCAGCATTAGCTCCTTGTTCTTGGACTGGACGTATAAGAGCGCGTGCTCGGCAATCTTTATGTTTATGTCCGGGGCGCTCTTGGCCATCTTGAACTGGTGGCTGTAGGGTTTGCCGGCGGACAGCGCGCCGCCCGCAACGGCACCTTCTATGCCCGCAGCGAAATAATCGGATATCGCCTGCAAGTATGTGATGCCGGCCTTCGTGCCATTCTCCATTATCTCTGCGACCTTTCCGCCAGCCTTCTCCTTAAACCCTTCCTTGGGTATCCCGTAGACGCCGCCGCTGTGGACGTACACCTCGTTCATCGCCGCCGGGCCGAGGAGCTTTGTGCCCGACTCTTTCTCAAACAGCCTGACCGCGACCTTCTTCCCGAGGAACGCGCCCTTGAATACCTCAAAGCTGCATGGCGAGTCGTCGTTCCCATGCTGCGCGGCAGTTTTTTGTATCGCGAGCGACAGCTTCTTCCCGTCTTCAGTCTGCGGCCTCTTGTCGACTTCTATCGCCTTTGCTATATCCGCATCCGAGAGCTCCACCGCCCGATAGAACTGCGGGAACATGACCTCGCGCACATCCGCGAAGCCCTCTTTTATCATCAATATCCGTTCAATCCCAAACCCGGCGTTGAAGACGGGGTATTTGATGTCGTAATTTGCCAATGCTATCGGCGAATACATCCCCACATCGGCGATTTCCACTCTCCGCCCCTCGCTCTTCGCGAACACCTCGTACTCCGAGTCGTTGGCGTAATAGGTCGATGTCGCCTTCTTTTTCTCGAACTCGAAGTCCTTGAAACCCAGGGGTTTAAGGATCTCGGATGCCAGGGCTTTCCCGGCTTCCATCTCCATGTTCTCGTCGAGGACTACGCAGCTTGCGCCGTAGTGGGCGCGCAGGTGCGTGGCGTCCACCTTCTGTTCCCGCCTGAACCTAAGGCCTATGGAGAACAGCTTTATCGGGCGTTCGCCCCTGTCCTGCAGCGCCTCAAGCGTCGGGAACCACGCCGCCGTCATGTGGCTGCGCAATGTGGTCGTCGTCGGTTCCGCATTCAGCTCCTTAAGCTCGTCGAACAGCGAGAGGATTCTTGTAGATTGTTCAGCAGTTATCTTGAGCTTCTGCTCGATGGTCTCCACCAGGTCGTCGCCCTCGATGCGGGCAAGCTTGTAGTCCCTGAGGACTTCCTTAAGCGCATCCGCCTTTGCGGCGTCAAACCCGCTTATGACGGATTTTATCTGTTTTATCTTGGCGTCGCCGAGGCCGATGTCCGGCCGCGGGATGCCCGCCAGATAATAGCACCTGTCGAGTATCGCCGGGGCCTCCGGGCCGTATTGCTTGTAGACGTCTTGTTCCTCGACGAACAGCGGGTTCTCGACCTCCTTAAACCCGAGCCTAAGGAAGCTCGAGCGGATCTTTTGTATGGTGTTAGGGATGGGGTGCGGCTCGGGCTTGCCGGGCTTAAGGAGATTCTCCTTAAACTCTGCGCTCGGCTTTTGGAAGCTGTCCTTGGTCTTCCTCCAGGCGTCGAAGAAGTCCTTCTTCGCCGACTCCTTGATTTTTTTCGTGTCGTATATCATCGTGATCCGCAACCGGGTTCATGAGCCCTTGCTGCAAGTTTTCACCCGCGCGGGCCGCAGCGCCAAACCCCTGGCGCCCGCGGCGGTGCACCCCGGCGGTGGTGACGCCCCATGCGGGAGGGGGGTCACTTCCGGTATTCAAAGTCAGTATCCCTGCGGCCCGGGCGGTATCTCATATATCGGCGGGGGGGGAAGCGGCACAAGCGGCTTCTTCCGCCGCGCGTTTGTGAGCCAGAAGAGCGCAAGAGCGCCCACGCCGCCTATAAGCATCAGATTAGTATCCTTGTTCGCAAGGCCCGCAAGGAACATCAGCGCCAACAACAACACGACGATCAGTTCTATGCTCATCTTCTTTGGCGCTTTCGGCTTGCCGCTTATCACGACGCGCATAGCATCGCCTTTCTTGCTTAAGAGGTCCCTCCATTTCTTCGGCTCGCGCAAGAGCTCGACGTCCTCCCGGATCACATCAAACCATGTTTTTACCCTGAGGGGCAAATCGTCGTAGTTTAAGGGATACCCCCCGCACCCGTCTATCTGCACATTATGGTTTCGCTTCTTTATCGTTATCCAGAATTTGTAAACCGGCGCCCATATGAGTTCAAACCCCGCGACTGAGACGTTCTCCTTGTCCGCGCGCAGGACGCCCGATATCTTCTGCTGGACGAAGTGTTCGAGCTTCGTGCCGGTTATTTGGGGCTCAAGCAGCTTTGCTTCGCCCCCAACTTCAGCCAGCTCGTCACTCAAATCCACAAGGTCGATGGGCTCGTGGTCCATGAGGTCCTGAAGGTGGTCTGCTACTGCGCCGTTTACGGCGTCCATCGCTATCCTGCCGCCAAGCTCCTCCGAATCGACTATGTTCTTGCGCTCGTCGCGCATCATGAGCTCGGCGGTGTATGTGAAGAACCAATAGGGTTTGAATATCAGCTCAAGGCCCATCACCTTCGCGCTTCGCTGGTTCTTCTCCTTGAGTATGTCTTTGAGTATCTTGCCGGCGTCCTCCCGGCTGACTAGCGTTGGGAACGTTCGGCGCCTCTTCTCCTCGTGCAAGGCCACAGCCCTGCGGGCTTCCTCCTCCGGCAGGTTGACCGTCTCTTCCGGGTTCTCGACATTGAAGATACTGTCCTCAAGGTCGCGCAACACACCGTCTATGTCCTTACCGGGCATGAGTTAATTTAGGGGGGAAGGATTAAAAGCTGGGTGGGGGGTGGGTTTAAGGAAATCGGTTCAGGGTTATGGAAGGGTTTCTAAAAAAGGTTTAGAGGGTCTGGGGAATGGTTTCAATAAGGGTTGACGCTAAAGCTGTTATATAAGAAAACATAGGGCCCGACAGAGCGGGCCAAAACACCATCAGTCGAACTTCCTCTTCAGTATCCTAAAGGTGCTCGGCACGATGAGGATCTTTGATTCCGAGATGCGGCCCATGTCGCCGTCGATCTCGGTTTCCAGGTTCTTCAAGTCGCCGATAAGCTTCTTTAAGGAGAGGCGGTTGGTGTTTGACATCGTCTCCGTGTCCAGGATGACGAGGTTACCCTTCCTTAACTCTTTCTCCACCTCATTGTATATGTCTGGAGAGACCGCGCTTATACTCTTTATGTAGGTGTACTTGCCCTCATCCAACAGTTCGCCCTCGTGGACGCCGATGCTGTTCAAGTAGCCGTCCAGGTCTACAGTCTCTTGTGTGTTGGCAGTGCCCCCTTCAAACCCAAGCCAGCTTTTGAAACCCATTTTAGTACCCGTTGTTTATCAGAAGTGTAGTCAGGTGTTCAGAATAAGACTTTTTACCAAGAACCACCCAAACTATAAGCTTCCGTCTGGAAGCTCCTATCATTTAAGGATAAAAGAATAAAAACGTTTTATAAGCGAACCCGACAAACAAATCCGACAATGGCAAAAAAAGGCCTCTTCGGGGATTATGTCACAAACTACAACCTTTTCAGCAACAAGGAGGCCCTTTCACCGCATTTCACACCCCCCAAGCTCCCATACCGTGAGAATGAGATAAAGGCCGTTGTGGACCTCATGGCGCCGGCTTTGAACAGCGAAAAGCCGTCGAACATCTTCATTTACGGCAAGACGGGCGTTGGCAAGACCATGGTCGCCCGTTTCGTCTCGGCCGAACTGCAAGAGACGTGCAAGGAGCAAAACATACCTTTATACGTCAGCTACATCAACAACAAGTCATATGACAGCAAATACCGGGTCCTTGTAAAGCTCCTTAAGGACGTATGGGAGCTGAATAAGGAATACTTCGAGGGCAGGGGCTTGAAGGTCCATGATTCGGGCGCCCCGCCGACCCTGATATACGAAACGATAATGGAGTTCGTCAACGCCACTGGGGCGGGCGTCGTTGTCATACTTGATGAGGTCGACGCTGTCAAGGACCTTGACAGCCTGCTATATTCCCTTACCCGGGCGAACGACGATTTGAAGAAAGGCTTTATCACGGTGCTTGGCATCTCCAACAACCTCTTCTTCAAGAAGAACCTCGACCCGCGGAGCAAATCAACGCTTTGTGAGGAGGAGATGGTCTTTCACCCCTATAACGCGAAGCAGCTGGCCGCAATCCTCGCCGAGCGCGTCAAGATGGGGTTTAAGGAGGGGAAGGTCGATACCTCCGCGGTGCACCTCATAGCCGCGATAGCGGCAAAGGAGGGGGGCGACGCCCGCTACGCCCTGCGGCTCCTTAAGAAAGCGGGTGAGATAGCGGAGGCATCAAATGCCCGCCTGGTCAAGGAAAAGGAAGTGGAGGAGGCCCAAAAATCCGTCGAGGAGGATATCGTGTTTGAAAGTTTAAGCACCCTCCCGGAGCACCAGCAAATAGTCCTTCTTGCGTTGACCGATCTAGTCGAGAATGCACAGCGCGGGGCTGGCGGCCAGCGGAACCTCGACGGGGAGATGAAGAAGCAGTTCACATCAGGAGAAGTATACGATGAGTACAAGCGCGTTTGCAGGCAGGCAAAACAAGCCGTGCGCAGCATGAGGTGGGTGAGGGAGTATCTAAACGACTTGGAGATGCAAGGTTTCGTCTCGATGCAGTTTACCGGCAAGGGCCAGCGGGGGCAGACTCGTCTCGTCGAGCTCGGCGAGGACCCCGGGAAGATCAAACAATTCGTGATGAAGTCGCTGAAGTTGTAAGGCGCGCTAAAACTATTTGCCTAAACCATTTGCTAAAACTATTTGCCTAAACCGCCTCAATGAAACTAAACCACCAAAACTACATCACACTCACTGAAAAACCCCTTCCTTCCAACAACTTTCTCATCCCCCCCACATGCCCCATCCCAACAACAACAACTAACTTATCGACTTTTTGTAAAATCCCGGCGATATTGTTGCACATATAAATGTTCCTCTCCTCCACAAGTGCTTTGTGCACCGCCGGGAACTGGCCCTTAAGGACTTCCATCAATTCAGCGACCCCCTCGCCTTTTTCAAGCGCCCCCATGCTGATGTGTGCGCCCTTTTTGCCGCTTGTCGTTATGGCTTTCTTAGCGGTCTCCTTCTTTTCAACACCCCCCCCTTCGTTTATTTCAACTCTATTCGCCTCAACTCCAACCCTACCTACGTCAACCCCACCTCTACCCGCATCAACTCCAACTTTACCCGCCCCTACCCCAAACACGCTGAAATCTCCCCGCGCCTTCCCGAATAATGGTTTAAGGAGCAGGAACCCCATGGCTGCCACGATATACGAGAAGAGCTTCATCTTCTCCTTAAAACCCATCGAGTTCCACATGCGCGCTATGGTTTGCTGTACCGGGCGGTCTATCAAGGCTATCTTCAGCCCGTAACCGCGCGCGGCTTCAACTGCAGCCACCATCTCCTGCCCCGGCATGACCCCAAATTCCTCGCCTATCCTCTGTTGCATCCATTTTAGCATCCCGGGCAGCGTTAGCATCTCAACGGGGCTCGTGTAGGCTGCCGTGTACCCCTTCTTTTTCGCCCCTCCAACAACATCGCCCGCCCCTGCGGGCCCCGGCCCGTGCAAAGCCCCCCCCGAATACCGGAACTGCCCCCCCTCCCCCAAGGGGTCTTCAGTTTTCGGTCTTGGGTTTTGGGCCCCAGGCTCGCGATTTTCGGGCCCCGCCCCGCTCTTTTGCTCAGCGCCGCGAGCGCGTTCCTTCGCCATCTCCTGCATAGCTTGAAACCTTTGCAGGTCGAGCTCTAGGCAGACAAAATCGGGCAGGGCGGCGCTTATAATCTCCCTGACCTTGCGCGCGCTGTTGTCGGAAACGTGCACCGTGCCGACCAAATACACGATCTTCTTGGGCTTGCCGCAATCCCATAGCGGCGCCCCATGCACTTTTTGTTCTATGGCAGTCGAGTCCATAAACCCTTAAAATCCCGGTTCTACTTAAGTTAGACGCTAAAAAACCCCTTCCACACCACAAACCGCAAACCCCGAAAACCGCAAGATTGTCTGGGGCGGGGAACAACTGCCAATTGCCGCCCAACAGATGCGTTAAATCGCAATAAACCCCCCCACCCACCCTAAACGTTTTTATACCTTTTGACATAAACATAACCGCTTAAACAATTTTGGGTGGCAAAATGAGCATTAAGATATCCGAGCTGTACGGCACTGAAATATACACTAGCAAGGCCAAGCACCTGGGCAGGATCGAAGACATAATCCTCAACCTCCAAAAGGGCGAGATAATGAGGCTGACCCTCCAGCCGCTCAAGAGCGGCGTCCTCTCGAAGAGCAAGGTCGAGGAGATCCTTAAGGAGAACAGCATTGCCTACTCCGACGTCGAGCAGGTGGGCGACATAGTTCTCGTGAAGCCGACCGTGCGGGTCACCACGGGCGCCGAGAAGCCCCACAAGCACTAAACCGCTTTTGGGCCCTCGCCGACGCATCTTGATACCCTAGCCCTGTTTTTCGGCCCGGCATAACGCCGGTTTCCAATTTTAAACCCTCTACTGCTAAGTCTACATCCGCCCCGGGCGCAGCATACTCCGCGGCCTGGTCGGCGGTTTGGCCCCCTACGGGCCACAAAACCAAATGCTTCTGGGAAAGTTATCCACCGGCCTGCAGGGCGTCCTTGAGCGAATCAAGGGCAGCGGCGTCGTCGACAAGCAGACGGTCAGGGAGATTGTCAAAGAAATACAAAAGACGCTGATATCCGCGGACGTCCGGATAGAGCAGGTCTTTGAACTCTCCAAATCGATCGAGGAAAAGGCGCTGAGCGAGCGCCTGCCCTCCGGCATCTCGCGGAAGGAGCACCTCATCAAGGTCGTCTACGAGGAGATATCAAACCTCATGGGCGGGGAAGAGGCAAGATTCGAGCTCGACCCGAAGAAGCAGAACAGAATAATCCTCGTCGGGGTCCAGGGCTCCGGAAAGACGACCCAGGCCGCCAAACTCGCGCGCTTCCTCACGAAAAAGGGCTTCAAGCCGGGCATGATCTGCGCCGACAAGTTCCGCCCGGGCGCCCTCGACCAATTAAAACAACTCGGCGAGGAGATAAACGTCCCGGTCTACGGCGAGCCCGATGAGAAGAAGCCCTGGAACATCGCAAAGCATGGGTTAGAAAAATTCAAAGACAAGAACGTAGTGATAATAGACTCCGAGGGGCGCCACTCGCTTGACAAGGCGCTCATGGACGAGATAGAGCACCTCGAAAAAGACGTGAAGCCCGACTACACGATCCTCGTCCTCGACTCCACAATCGGCCAGCAGGCCGAAGTGCAAGCCAGCGCATTCAAGGAAAAGTGCAACGTCAACGGCATAATCCTGACGAAACTGGACGGCTCCGCAAAGGGCGGTGGAGGCATATCCGCGTGCGCTGCGGCCGGCGCGCCGGTCGTCTTCATAGGCGTCGGCGAGCGCATCGACGACATCGAGCGCTTCGACCCGAAGGCATTCGTCGGGAGGCTTATGGGCTTTGGCGACGTCAAGGGCCTCTTAAGGAAGTTCGAGGAGCACGTCGAGAAGGACCAGGCCGAGGACATGGCCAAGCGGATGATGGCGGGCAAGTTTACCCTGCTTGATGTCTACGAACAACTGGAGCAGATGAAAAAGATGGGCCCGCTAAGCAAGGTCGCCGAGATGCTCCCCGGCTTCGGCGGCGCGATGAAGGTGATGCCCAAGGATATGATGAACGTGCAGGAGGAGAAGCTCAAGAAGTTCAAGCCGATATTACAGTCCATGACGCCTGAAGAGCTTGAGAACGCAAAGCTCTCCCGCGCGCAGGTCGAACGGATATCCGCGGGTTCCGGGACAAAGCCCGAGGATGTCCGGGCCCTTCTCCAACAATACAACCAGATGCGCTCGACGTTCAAGAAGCTGCGGAAGGACAGGCGATTCGCGAAGATGTTCAAGGGCATGTCGGACGAAGAAGCAGGATGAGCCGTAAGGGACAAAACACCACTTTGGAGAACCTGAAAAAGCAGCGTGAGGTTTTGGCCAACCTTATCAAAAAAATCGGCAAAGATTCAGAAGTAACGAGGCTGCAAAAAATCCAAATACTTGAGATCGAAGCGGGTTTAAGGAAAAAGGGGATAGACCCAGGCACTCCGGTGCCCAAATTTTCCCCCAGGGAAGAGCTTGCAGCGCTCGAGGTGCGCAGGCAGCGCGTAGCCAAGGACAACCTTCAGAACGTCCCCTGGACCGAGGCGCGTGAGCGAAGCAGCCACAACGTGCCGCCGATGCGCACGCCCCTAAACCCCATGATAGCGCCTTTAAACCGCCCCAAAGAAACCCCGCGAAAACGGGGCAAAAGGCCCCTATAAAAACCCCTTCACACCCCCACCCAACACATGTTTTTTGCCCCTATAAAACCCCCCTTTTTAAGCCTTGTTCTTCTAAGTAAGCCGGTGGTAAAACCGACGACAGCGCTTTGATTTTAGGCGCTTTACGGCTCCTGTTTTACGGTTTGAATCATAGCCTTGAAACTGCTCCAGACAACTTCAAAAACAGCGTTATAACTCCCAATACACTAGCCGATACCATGGTTCCAGAGAAAGGCGGGCGAGAGGAATACAAGGCCGAGAGCATAAAGCTCCTGGAGGGCCTTGAGGCCGTCAGAAAGAGGCCGGCCATGTATATAGGGGACACCACGTCCCGCGGCCTTCACCACCTCGTTGAGGAGGTCGTGGACAACTCGATTGACGAAGCCCTCGCCGGGCACTGCGACAACATAATCGTGCGCGTCCTCCCAAACGACGTCATCGAGGTCGAGGACAACGGCCGGGGCATACCGACCGACATCCACCCCCAGCACAAGATAAGCGGGGTGGAACTTGCACTCACAAAACTCCACGCCGGCGGCAAATTCGACGGGAAGGCTTATCAGGTCAGCGGCGGCCTTCACGGCGTAGGCGTTTCCTGCGTCAACGCCCTCTCCGAGTGGTGCGAGGTCACAGTCCACCAAGACGGCAAGGTGCACCGCCAGCGCTACGAGCGCGGCAAGCCTACAGCCCCCCTCAAGGCAATCGGCGACTCGGACAAGCGCGGCACAATAGTCAGGTTCAAGCCGGACTTCGAGATATTCCAAACCCTCTCTTACTCGTTTGACACCCTCTCCCAGCGCCTAAGGGAGCTCGCCTTCCTCAACAGCGGAGTCAAGATACGCATCACCGACGAGCGCGAGATAAAAGACGGCGAGCCTGCAAAAGAGCACGTTTTCCAATATGCCGGCGGGATAAAGGAGTTCGTCCTTTACATAAACAAGAACAAGGAGCCCATCCACGACCCGATCTACTTCCAGACGCAGAAGGATGACCTGCAGGTCGAGGTAGCCTTGCAGTGGAATGGGGGCTACATAGAGAACATCTTCTCCTTTGCCAACAACATCAACACCATTGAGGGCGGCACGCACCTCTCGGGCTTCAAATCCGCCCTGACGCGCGCGGCGAACGACTACATAGTCAAGAAGAACCTTGCTAAATCAGACTTGAAGCTCTCGGGCGAGGACACCCGGGAGGGTTTGGCCGCGGTCATCTCGGTAAAGCTGCGCGACCCGCAGTTCGAGGGCCAGACGAAAACAAAGCTGGGCAACGGCCCGGTACAGGGCCTTGTAGGCTCCCTGGTCTATGAGAAGCTATCGGAGTACTTTGGCGAGCACCCGAGGGAGGCCGAAAAGCTACTGCTAAAAACAATCACCGCCGCGCAGGCCAGGGAAGCTGCCCACCGGGCCCGCGAGCTCACCCGCCGGAAGGGCGCTCTTGAGTTCTCGTCTCTCCCCGGGAAACTGGCCGACTGCTCAAACCGCGACCCGGCGCTCTGCGAGCTGTACATCGTAGAAGGCGACAGCGCCGGCGGCAGCTGCAAGTCAGGCAGGAACCGCGAGTTCCAGGCCATCCTCCCGCTTAAGGGTAAAATCCTCAACGTCGAGAAGGCGCGGATAAACAAGATATTCGAGAACAACGAGATAACGACCCTCGTTACGGCGATAGGGACCGGCATTGGCGAAGAGTTCGCCATCGACAAGGCCCGCTACCACAAGGTCATACTGATGGCGGACGCGGATGTCGACGGCTCGCACATCAGGACCCTGCTTCTGACATTCCTCTACCGCTACATGTCCCCCCTCCTCGAGAAGGGCTACGTCTACATCGCCCAGCCGCCGCTTTACAAAATCTGGAAGGGCCAAAATGTGAAGTACGCATACAATGATGCCGAGAAGGATGGCGCCCTAAAGGAGGTCGGCGAGGGCGCGAACGTCCAGCGCTACAAGGGCCTTGGTGAGATGAACCCGGAACAGCTGTGGGAGACCACGATGGACCCCGAACGCAGGACCATGAAGCTCGTCACGCTTGAGGACGTCGTCGAGGCAGACAGGATATTCACCATCCTCATGGGTGACGAGGTGGAACCGCGGAAGGAATTCATAATCAAATACGCCAAGGAAGTCAGGAACTTGGATATCTGAGCGGTTGCACCAGGCTCCCAAAGCGAAACTCAAATGGCAAAGAAGGACGCGTCAAAGGCGCCTGAAGAGGCGGACAAGGCGGGGCTGGCAGAGCCTGCCGCAGCAGCGCCAAAGGCCGGCAAGAGCGTCATGCCGCGCGCGATAGAGGACGAGATGAAGGAGTCCTACATAGACTACTCCATGTCCGTCATAGTGGGCCGAGCCCTCCCCGACGTCCGGGACGGGCTAAAGCCGGTCCACAGAAGGATCCTCTTCGCCATGCAGGACCTTGGCATGCACCACAACAAGGCCTACAAGAAGTCGGCAAGGGTGGTCGGTGAAGTGCTCGGTAAATACCACCCGCACGGCGACTCCGCGGTCTACGACTCCATGGTGCGCATGGTGCAGGAATTCTCGTTAAGGTACCCCCTCGTCGACGGGCAGGGCAACTTCGGCAGCGTTGACGGCGACTCCGCCGCGGCCATGAGGTACACCGAAGTGCGCATGTCGCGAATAGCAGAAGAGCTTCTTGCTGACATCGATAAAGAAACCGTCGACTTCACACCAAACTTCGACGACACTTTGCAAGAGCCGAGGGTCCTCCCCTCCAAATTCCCAAACCTCCTGGTCAACGGCTCGTCGGGCATAGCGGTCGGCATGGCGACGAACATGCCGCCACACAACCTTTCAGAAGTCATAAACGGCGCCGTCGCAACAATAGACAACCCCTCGATAACCATACAGGAGCTCATGCAGCACATACAGGGCCCGGACTTCCCAACCGGCGCCATAATACGCGGCAAGAACGGGATAATCCAAGCATACACCACGGGCCGCGGCAGCGTCCGCATCCGGGCAAAAGCGGAAATCATCGAGCACAAGAACCGCGAGCGCATCATAGTCACGGAGATACCCTACCAGGTCAACAAGGCGAACCTCATCGAGGCCATAGCGGATTTAGTAAAAGACAAGAAGATCGAGGGAATCTCCGACATCCGCGACGAGTCCGACCGCGAGGGCATGCGAATAGTCATCGAGATAAAGACTGGCGCGCAGGGGGACGTAGTCCTAAACCAGCTCTACAAGCACACAGCGATGGAGGTCACCTTCGGCGTCATAAACCTGGCCCTCGTCGACAACCGCCCGGTGGTCCTCGACTTAAAGGGCCTCATAAACAACTTCATCGGCCACCGCAAGGACGTCATAACCCGCAGGTGCAGGTTCGAGCTGAAGAAGTCCGAGGAGCGGGCCCACCTCTTAGAGGGGCTGAAGATAGCCCTGGACAACATAGACGAGATAGTCAAGCTCCTGCGCGGCTCGAAGAACGCTGACGAGGCAAAGAAGGGCCTGATGGAGAAGTTCAGCCTCTCCGACAAGCAGGCGCTCGCAATCCTTGACATGCGCCTGCAGAGGCTTACTGCCCTTGAGCGCGACAAGATAGAGGACGAGCACAAGCAGCTCAGGGAATACATAAAGTGGCTAACGGACGTCCTTGCCGACGAGGCAAAGGTCCTCAAGATAATCAAGGACGAGCTCGCCGAGATAAAGGCCAAGTTCGGCGACGGGCGAAGGACGCGGATAGAGGACGCGGACGAGGACATCGAGATAGAAGACCTCATAGCCCGCGAGGACATGGTCGTCTCGATAACCCACCAGGGATATACCAAGCGGTTGCCCGTAGGCACATACCACGCGCAGAGGCGCGGCGGCAGGGGGATAATCGGGATGGAGACAAAGGAGGAGGACTTCGTCGAGCAGTTGTTCATAGCCTCTACCCACGACTACATGCTATTCTTCACCGACAGGGGCAAGGTCCACTGGCTGAAGGTATACCAGCTTCCCGTGGAGGGGCGCTATGCCCGCGGCAAGGCCATAGTCAACATGCTGGAGCTTGAAGAGGGCGAGAAAATAAGCTCGGCCATCCGGATAGACAGCTTCGAGCGGGGGGGCAATCTCGCCATGGTGACAAAGGAGGGACTCATCAAGAAGACCCCGCTTGAGGAATACAGCCGGCCGAGGAAGGGCGGCATAATAGCGATAAACATCCGCGAGGGCGACGAGCTAATTGACGTTCTCCTCACAAACGGCGAGAACGAGATAATCGTCGCTACAAAGGATGGGATGTCCATCCGTTTCGACGAGCGCGACGCCCGGCCGGTAGGCCGGAACTCGATGGGCGTCATAGCTGTCAGGCTGGAGGAAGGCGACAAGGTAGTCGGCGCGGTAGTCGTCGACCCGAACTCATCGCTCCTGACGGTCACAGAGAACGGCTTTGGCAAGAGAAGCACGTTCGACCGCTACCCGATGCAGCACAGGGGTGGAAAAGGCGTGATAGACATCAAGACGACCGAGCGGAACGGCCCGGTGGTCGACGTGAAGGCCGTTGCCGAGAAGGACGAGATAATGGCGATAACCTCCGCGGGCGTAGTCATACGCGTCCCAGTGGCGGGCATCTCGGAGATAGGCAGGAACACCCAGGGCGTCACGATAATGAAGCTGGACGAGGGCAACAAGGCGGTTTCCATCGCCCGCATCATCGGCGAGGACGAAGAGGCCAAGGTGGACGAGGCGCCTGTGGGGCCCACGGTGGCAAAGGCCTCTGAAGCCAGGGCGCCAGAAGCGAATAGCCCTGAACCCTTTGGCGAGGCCCCTGAGGAAAGCGACCCGGACAAGATGATAGTCCCGCGCGAGGAGCCGAACGGTTCGAAGGAGGAGATCCCGGAGTACATACTAAGGTACATCAAGGCAAATCCCGATTCACCGCGCGCGATACGCATGGCAGAGCAGTACGGCCTGGACTTGGGCGAGTTCAGGAAGAAGCTGCACAAGGAAGAGCCTGAGTGAGTGCTTCAAGACCGGCTAAACCCCACTCAAGACCGTAGACCCTAAACAGAAAACTGAATGGGCCTGGCCATCTCGCAGTCCGCAAAGCGGACGAGAGATGCCAGGGCCACGATCCTCCGTCGAGCAAACTGAGTGGGCCTGGCCAGATTCGAACTGGCGACCTCTCGATTATCAGTCGAGCGCTCTAGCCTGGCTAAGCTACAGGCCCAAACCCTGAATTTTGAAGCTAAGTGCTGAAAAAGGCTTAGGAAGCGGGTTTGCGGCTGCGGGTTCCTGGGACGGGCCAAAAACAGGCCTAAAGCCCGAACACCCTGCGCAGCGCCAGCATGCTCGGCGGGGTGTATTCGGCACCCACAAGCTTGGCGGCAAGCCTCTTGTATTCGATCGCGGCTTTTGAATACGGCGAGTTGAACACGAGCGGGCTCCGTTCGAAAATCGACTTCTTCACGTTCCGGTCTTCGGGTATTTTGCCCAAAACGGGCGCCTCGCAGAGCGCTTCGACTTCGGGCGCCAGAATCTCGTACCTCCCGCCTTCAACGCGCGTAAGCACCATCCCCACACCCTTCTTCCCGAGCTTCCTTGAGATCTCGACCATCTTTATGGCGTCGGTTACCGAAGGCACGTCCGGGTTCGTCACGACGAGCACGTCGTCGCAGGCATCTATAATGTGGTATAAGTCCTTGCTGAATCCGGGCGGCGCGTCGACGATGGTCACCCCATCCATCTTGCCCCTTATCGCCTCCTTGAACCTTGTCATGTCGACGATGCTCTTCTCGAGCGATAGCGAAGCGGGGACTATCTTCAGGCCCCTGGGCACGACCCGTATGGTCCTGTAAAGCTGCTCCTTTTTCAGCAGCACGTCCTGCAGGGCTTTTGCGGCGTCCGGCAGGCCGAGATGCACCGTCAGGTTGGCCGAACTCACGTCCGCGTCGACGACCGTGGTCTCGCACCCCCTCTCATGAAGCGCGGCCGACAGGTTGATGGCCGTAACCGTCTTCCCCACACCGCCTTTCCCTGATAAGACCCCTATAATTCGTTGCATGCCCCCTCCGGCTATTATAAAAACGCCCCCAATAAAAACCCGCGCGCTATTGGCTGAAAAGAGCGGGCCGCTTGGTTTCTTGGATGCTCTCAATCTCCCCCCAGCTTAAATGTTCGTTTGCCCCCGAATCTATTTTTTAAACCCTTAACGGCAAATAATTGGCTTTTTAGCCTAGAATGGACTTAAAGGTGATAATCGCGGGAATCGCCGTCGTAGCTATCCTAGCTGGGCTGCTGATGTTGCAGACGGGCAAGCCGGCGTCTACGACCCCACAAACCCCTTCTGGCGCTAACGGCACAACAGGCACCACCGGCACAACAGGCACCACCGGCACAACAGGCACCACCGGTGGAACAAACGTAGACCTCCCTAAGCCCGACTTAAATATCAACAAAAGCCAAATCGAGGCGATAAAAGCGCCCGACGTCTCAGGCAACTGCACTCTATACTTTGACAGCTACAAGAAGAAGCCGGCGTGTTTCGGCACGGCTGGCAACATCACGAAATCGCCGCTTGGCGGCGAATATGTGCTTGGCATACCTGAAGAGTACGCCAAAAAATACGCGGACTGGTACTGTCGGCCGATGCCGAGCGGTTGCGTCCCATACATACGGACAATCGAGTACCTCCACTGACGATGACCGCAGGAAAGACGTTCGCCCTCTTGTTCATCGCGGCTGTTCTTTACCTATCCTACCCGGCGTTGGCTGCGCAATGCACCCAGGCAGGCAAGTATTGCGTTAGCAATGTGGTTTTTGAATGCGTGGGCGGGCAGGCAGTCCTCGTAGAGGACTGCAAGGATCTTTGCGACAGCGGTGCGTGCGTGGAAGCCCCCCTGAAGCCGTCAGTGGGCGCCCCCGAAGTAAAGCCGCAGGCTACAACCCTGGGCAATGATTACATACTCTACACGCTCACAATCATAATCGCACTGACCGTTGTGATTCTTCTGGTAAGGTTGCGCAGGCGCAAGTGACGCGCATTGCAAGCACGGGGGGCTAAGCGCTTATTTGTTCTTCCTGTAGCATGCGTTCGTTCTCCCCGCTTGGGCAGCTTATGTTCTCAGAAGGTATGCCATACTTGTGGTGCAGGAGTGACCTCAAACCCTTTTCCTCACCCGGCGACGGGGTGTGGAACGGCTTGTCGCTGAGCGTGGCCTTGCGGCCGAGTATCACCGCTTTTGTGCCCTGGAACTGCACCCAGTAGCTCTTGCCGGCCGCGGTTATTATCCTGTTATGCTTAAGGGGTTCTTGCTCCATAGTATGGCCTGAAAGGAACGCTACGTAAGAACGGTTCAAAGGATAAAAAGAGATTTACCCATGCGCGAACCGCGGAACTTTAAAGCCCCCAGTGGGATTTGAACCCACGACCTACTGATTACAAGTCAGTCGCTCTAGCCAGACTGAGCTATGGAGGCATAGCGTGATTTTTGAGCGGATATGAATAAAAGCCCTACAACTCGCCTATATCCTCACCCCACAGCGTCGGGTTTTCCCTGGCCCACTTGCCGAAGAAGCTTATGATCCCGGGATCCTGCAGGTTGACGACTTTTATGCCGTGCGCCAGTAGCAAGCGTTCGCCGCCCTTGAAGTTCTTGTTCTCCCCAATAACGACCTTGGGTATCTTGAAAAGCACCGCAGCGCCTGAACAAAGGGGGCAAGGCGAGAGGGTCGAATAGAGTGTCGTGCCCTTATATGACTTTATCCTGCCGGCGTTCCTTAAACAAACAATCTCCGCGTGCGCTGTTGGGTCGCCCTTCTGCACGCGCATATTATGCCCGCAGCCGATAATCTTACCGCCTTTGACGAGGACCGAGCCTATAGGGATGCCGCCCTCCCTAAGCCCCTTTTTGGCTTCATCGAACGCGGCATGCATGAACTTATCCACGATATATTAACTGCGCTCTTAAGAAAGCGCCCTAAAATGGCTTCGCCATAGGCATCCTGCGCCAAGCTAAAGCTAAGCATTAGAGAGATGCCGATGGCGGGATGCCGAGGAGTTACTTACCCAAGCATCCCTCCTTGGCATAAGCCATCGGCACAGCTACGCTAAGACAAGCAAGTGCCGATGGCGGGACTTGAACCCACGACTTCTACGTTGCTTAGAGCTCTTTGTCTGGCCCAGGACCGAAGACCCGGGGCCGAAGACCCTTATGAGCGTAGCGCTCTAACCAACTGAGCTACATCGGCGCCCAGCGAGAATTGCCGCCCGGCGAAGCGAGAATTGCCGCCCAAAACGGGTTAATTTAGCGGTTTAAGCTATATAAGAAAATATCGCGAGGATGCCCCGGGAAACCGCCCTCAAGGGGCGCTCGGGTGCACCGGGAGGGCCCCCACAACCTCCTTGACTTCTTCCACCCCGGCTTTCAGCCCCACGACACCCCCGATAAAGTTCGTCGTCCAGACGAATATCAGCCGGTAGAAGAATATGGTCCCTATCGCAGCCGCCCCCGGGACGCCCATGTTCATGAACAGCCCGACCGACACGCTCTCATAGACCGCAAGGCCCGAAGGGATGAACGATATCAGCCCGGCGACAGTCGAGAGTATCTGCACCATCAGTACCTGGAAGAAGGGTATTTGGACCCCGTAGCCGACCAGCAACGCGTAGATGCACACGACGTGGGCTACCTGCGGGATCAGGAACAGGAGCATGGACGACACTATCTGCCTCTTGTTCTTCATGATCAGCTCAAGCGTGGCAAATGACTGCTCAAAGGCGATGCTGTAGACGCACTTGTCAAATGTTATCCTTTTGTTCTTGAGCCTATTGTAAACCTTATTGTAAACCCGCACAATCCTGTAGACTATCCTCTCGACCAGTTTTTTATTCGTCAGCAGCACCATCCAGCCGGCTGTTATAAGCACAAAGAAGCCGATGACCAACACTATCGGCAGCTTGAACTCATCGGCCACGCCCACTGTCTGGTTGACGAGCAGCACGGCGACGACCGAGAACAAGCTCACAGAAAGCCCCCAGGCCGAGACGTACATGCCTATAGCCGCAAGGGACTGGGTATACGGTATCCTGTGGAACTTCTCCATAAAGTAGGCCATCGACGCCTCGCCCATCGGCGTTATCGTGGGCGTGACATTGTCGACGAACGACCCGAATATCCAGGCTTTTGACAGCCCCCCGAGCGGCGGTTTTACCCCCACGTGCCTAAGGCACCCGTATAAGATGAATATCCCCGTCCCGACGGCCGCAAAGTAACAGGCATAAGCCAGCATAACCCCCAAAAGCGGCGCGCTTGACAGTATGCCCACGAGGTCAACACCCCTAAAGTTAGGGTCGCTCCTAAGAAAGTCCGTCCCGAGGTAGAAGCCGGCTATCCACAGGATGAACACCACTACCGTGAATATGTACCTCTTTGACATTCCTGGTAATCTTAAACTCCGGGTAAATTGAGCTTTAGGAAAATAAAACTCGTCAGTTTCGGGCGCCCCCACAGTAACCCCACACCAAGCCCGCACCGACGGAAGCCTTTTAAGCGAAAACCCCCTAATAATAGGCTTTCCTGGCAGTCAAGATATGGGTTTTTGCCGTACCCTGCCTAGCCAGGCAGGTTTCACTATGTGGGCCGGTAGATCAGCTCGGTAGATCGCTCCCTTGGCATGGGAGAGGCCCCGGGTTCGAATCCCGGCCGGTCCACTACGGCCTTTTTAAGAAAAAGGCCGGCGAAAAAGGTACGGCTTTCAGCCGTACGGACTTGGCTTAGCCCGCTTAGTTTATTCTTCTGGGCTTAGCCTACAACGCCCTACCTGAACAAGAACTCAAGCGAGCTCGCCAAAACCGCTGTCGCGATTCCGAAGAGCGCCATCTTCGACCCGGCGATTATGAGGTTCTCCTTGGACAGTTTGCCTATGTAGATCCCAAGCCCGAAGAGCAGGGTTATCGTCGCCATGACGGCGACGAGAGCGCCTGTCTGCACCCCAAAAAGGGCGAAGGGAGCTATAGGCACTATAGACCCGCATAGGGTGGCCGCCCCGTCAAGGAGACCCCCCCTTATCATCTTCTCCCTCTCTTTCTCGTATATCTTCGTGTCCTTGAGCCTGACCTTCGAGCCGACCATCGCCTTCTCGTACTTGGCGAACTTTAGCATGACGTCAGCCCTCTCGGCCGTCAAGGCCCCCAGGACGTTTGACATCGCGCTCGCTATGCTGCCGCCTACCCCGGCCGCCATGATTATCCTCGGGTCGCCGCTTATGGACGCCCCGAGGACTATCCCCAGGCCAGAAAGCGACCCGTCCACAAGGCCCCTCGCTATGTGTCGGATTTGCATATAAGTCTCCAGTTTACGGTTTTCAGTCGGGGGGTTTACTGTCTTGAACTGGCGGTGAAGAGCCTAAAATTTAGTCCTGCGGGGTCTCGACGTCCTCGATTATCAGCTTGCCCGCGGCAACGCTGTCTACGCTGTGTATCGAGCCGCCATGCGACCCAATAGTCTTCTCGATAGACCTCATTACCAAATCATCGCCCTGCAGCACCACTTTCAAATTCGTAACGTGCTTGTCGATCTCGTTGACGAACGAGCTGGCGCCTGAAACGCCTGCAAGCTCCGCCAGGTCCTGCGTCAGCTTCGAGACTTCGGTCGCGCTAGGCACGACGATGTCGAGGACCAGCCTGCGTATCTTTGCCATCTAGAAGTTATTGCTTCTGGGAATTAAAATCACATGGGTTGCAAGCCCGCAAACCGGCGGTCCTTGCCCGGGCCCGGCTTCACACCTTCCGGGCCCCGCTCATCTCTCGCTTGTACCTGCCAAACTCACTGTCCTTAAGCTGTTTTGCAGTGAACACTGGCCCGTCCTTGCAGACGCAGAGGCCTGAGGGGTCTATCGCGCACGAGCCGCAGATGCCCACCCCGCACTTCATATGCCTCTCCATGCTCACCTGGCATGGTATTTTGGCCTTCAGGCAGATGTCCGCGACCTTCTTCATCATGACCTCCGGCCCACAGGTCAGGACAAGGCCAAAGCCGCCGTTCTTTATGACCCCGCCGAGCGCGTCGCACGCATAGCAGTGCTCCCCGAAGCTGCCGTCGTCCGTAGTGTAAATGACCTTAGCCCTAGATGCCTCAAGCCGCTTCTTGAAGATTACAAAATCAGCGCTCTTCGCGCCATAAATCACGGTCGCCCTACTGCCGCACTTGCACTCTATTACCGGCATCAGCGGCGCGAGGCCCAGCCCGCCAGCGACTATGGCTATGTTGCAGCCCGCCTTAGCCTTAGCCCCGGCTTTCGCGTCGCACCCCGGGTCCCAGCCGTTCCCGTACGGTCCACGAACGCCGACAAGGTCGCCCTCATTCATCTCAGCAAACTTCTTGGTGAACGCCCCCTTGACGTCGAAAGTTATCTCAATATCGCCCTTTATCCTGCTCAGGCTGAATGGCTTCTCCCCGACGCCCGGTATCCAAAGCATCACAAACTGTCCCGGGTGCGCATCGATTTTTTTGTCTAAGGTTATGGTCTTTATCCCCACGGCCTCATCCCGCATCTTCAGTATCCTCACAACCTCCGGCTTGTCCATGTCTAATACAACTGGCTCATCGTTTCTCATGGGCGACGCCCACCATCTCGTCTACGCTCGAAAACCCCTCTTTCTTCATGAACTCCTTGAGTTCATCCTGCACAAGCTTGAAGATCCCTACCCCTCGGTACTTCACCCCGGTCCCGATTCCGACCGCCCTTGCCCCGGCCATTATCGCCTCGGCGGCGTCCTCGCCGGTGAGGACGCCCCCAGTCCCGAGTACAGGTATCTTCACAGCCTTGTATATATCATAAACACACCTCACCATTATCGGCTTTACCGCCGGCCCGCTCATCCCGCCGCTCCTGTTGGCGAGCACGGGCTTTCTCGCCTTCAAGTCTATCACCATCCCGGGGCCGACAGTGTTTATCGCGGTTATCCCGTCGGCGCCCGCTTTCTCAACAGCCCTGGCGATTTCCACGATGTCTGGCACGTTCGGGCTCAGCTTTACAAGGAGCGGGGTCTTTGAAACCTTCTTGATTCTCTTTACGACGTCGGCGGCATCCTCGGCGCAGGCCGAGAACGGTTTTCCAAATTCGTGCTGCACGTTGGGGCACGATATGTTCGCCTCGAGAAGGTCTGCCTTGCCGTCTATCGCCCTTGCAACCTGCGCAAACTCGTCAGCGCTAGAGCCGTAGAACGAGGCTATGATCGGGGTTTTGGATAGCTTGCGGTATTCCGCCAGGTCCTTCACGGCTTCATCCGGTCCTGCGGTGGGCAGCCCCAGCGCATTCAGGTAGCCGCCGGCAACCTCGACTATGACCGGGTTGTGGTGGCCCTCTCGGGTCTTAGGGCCTATGGACTTCTTAGTCACCGCGCCGGCGCCGGCTTTCGCCACGCGGGCGAGGCTGGCAGCCGTGACGCCAAGGATACCGGAAGCAAGCACGGTCGGGTTTTCGAGCTTGACTCCGCAGAGGGTCGTGGAGAGCATTGCTTATTTTTCTGATTTGTGCGATAAAAGCCGTATGGCAAAACCCCGCCCTTTGGCGAGCGTGCGAAAGGCGCTCAAGCCAAAGGCCAAGATTCCGCGCACCGAGGCCGATATAGCGACGCTTAACGGCATACCCCGCCGCGCAAGGAAGCCTGCACGAGCCCTGCTCTTTGACACGAGCATAGACGAGAGGCGGCAGTCAGCATTAAAGATAGCCGGGCTTGTGAACGACTTCCACCTCAGGGATTCCCAGGCCGCCAAGCTGCTTGGGATAGCCCTCAAAGACCATTCGCCCAAGGTGCGCAAAGCTGCCGCAGCCGCGTTATCTGTTGTTTCCTCAGACTATTCAGTGCCTCTGCTGAAAGGAGCGGTTTTCGACCTTAATCACGAGGTTAGGAGGACTGCAGTGCAAGCGCTTAGCGTCGGGAAGGGATACGGTACAATGAAGATAGCAAAGCTCATAGACAAACGGCACTCAAAGGATAAGCTTGCCAGGGTGCCGGCAGAGTTTTTCACCGAAAACATGCGGGCCGAGGGTTTGGACAACAAGCCAAAACGCGGGGAGCCCCGCCTGCGGGACAAAGCGCATTACGTGCCCGTCATACGGGAGCTGCAAAAACAGGGTTTAGAGTTCAACTTCGACCCTAAGGACGCAAAGGCCATAAAGCCCGAGATGACCTATTGCGGCCACCCGGTGTTCTTTTGCAAGACGCTGCGCCGCGGCGCAGGAGTACCCCCTGAAATCCCATTGGCATTCTCCCGCGATGGTATTATCATAGTATCGGACAAGGTCGAAAAAGCGAAGCTGCGCGATGCCCTCGCTTACGCGCGGCGTGATACCTTTGGCCCGGAGGTCAGCTATGCGGCCATGATGCTGACAAACATTATTCGAGCGAAAAAGGCCAGGTGAGAGCACGGCAGCTTCCCGCCAGCCGCGCACTATGCCCCCCTTTTTTATTCCTCGACCCGGAAATACTCTATGACTCGTTTCATCGTAGTTACGGGTGGTGTTTTATCGGGTCTTGGCAAGGGGGTGACGACAGCCTCCATCGGCCGCATACTCCAATCCAAGGGCTTCTCGGTCATCCCAATCAAGATAGATGGCTATCTCAACACTGACGCCGGCACTATGAACCCGTATGAGCACGGCGAAGTCTATGTGACGGACGATGGCGGTGAAATCGACCTGGACATAGGCCACTATGAACGTTTCCTCAACATCGACCTTGCCAAGGACAACAATATGACGACGGGCGCCGTCTACGGCCGCGTCATCCAAAAGGAGCGCCACGGCGATTACCTGGGGAAAACGGTCCAGGTCATTCCCCACGTCACGAACGAGATAAAGTCGCGCATAAGGAAGGTCGCTAAAGACTCCGGCGCGGATTTTGTCTTGATCGAAGTGGGCGGCACCGTCGGCGACCTTGAGAACATGGTCTTCATAGAGGCCCTCCGCCAGCTCTCAGCCGAAGAGTTCGGCCGCGTCCTCTTCATACACCTGACCCTTGTCGTCACAGTCCTCGGCGGCGAGCACAAGACAAAGCCCACGCAAAAGAGCGTCAAGGAGCTGCAAGGATTGGGGATCCAGCCGCACGTCATCATCTGCCGGGCAGACAAGGAAATCTCCAAGAAGAACAAGGAGAAGATAGCCCTGTTCTGCTCCGTGCCGGAGAACTGCGTCATCAGCAACCCGAACGTTAAATCCCTTTATGAGGTCCCGCTCATCTTCGAGGAGCAGGGGCTCAGCGACATAATATTCGAAAAGTTCGACGTCAAGCCCAAGAAGAGGGACATGAAGGAGTGGAAGGACCTTGTCGAGGGCGACAGGAACCCGAAGAAGAAGGTTACGATAGGCATTGTCGGTAAGTACACCCATCTTGAAGACGCATACTTAAGCATCAAGGAGGCCCTGCACCACGCGGGCATAAAGAACGACTGCAGGGCTGAGATAAAGTGGGTCGAAGCCGAAGAGCTTGAAAAGGATGGCAAGGCGAGCAAGGAGGCTGCCGCAGCGGTGTTGAGGGGTGTCGACGGGGTAATCGTCCCGGGCGGTTTTGGCGGTAGGGGGACGGAGGGTAAAATTGCCGCCGTAACATATGTGCGCGAAAACAAAATCCCGTTCCTTGGAATCTGCTACGGCCTTCACATGGCGACCGTCGAGTTCGCCCGTAATGTCTGCGGCATGGCCGGCGCCCACACGACCGAAGCCGATGAGAAGACCAGATACCCCGTCATAGACCTATTGCCCGAACAGAAGTCCACCGAAGACAAGGGCGGCACGATGAGGCTTGGTGCCTACGACTGTGACGTCATGGCCGGCACCCTCGCACACAAGCTCTACGGCAAGCCCCAGATCTCCGAGCGCCACCGCCACCGCTGGGAGGTCAACAACGATTTCAGGGAGAAGCTTGAGGGCTGCGGCCTCGTAGTTTCTGGCATAAACAAGAAACGCAACCTGGTCGAGATAATCGAGCTTAAAGACCACCCTTATTTCATAGCCTGCCAGTTCCACCCGGAATTCAAGTCCAGGATCGAGAAGCCGGCGCCGCTCTTTGACGGGCTTGTGAAGGCGTCGTTGGCAAAAAAGGCATAATGCATATAACGTCCGCATACGGGATCACATGCCCGTATTCGCCTTCTTTTTCTTCTCTATCTCAGCTTCCAGCTCTATTATCTTCTCCTGGTTTCTCGTGACAAGGTCCTTGTAATTGTCCTCGCTTATCTTCCTTGTGTAGAACTTCCTCTTAGCTATCTCGTTCATCTGCTCCAGCTTTTCCTTTTCCTTGTAGAGGTCCTGCACCCGGAAGTCTATGGTGGGCTTCTCGGCTTCAAGAGTGGCCTCGCCGCCTATCTTGATTATCCCTATTTCCCCTATATCGTCATCTTTCGCATCCCCCCCGGGCTTGGTCTCGGCCCTTGTTTTATTTGCCGCCCCGGCCGCAGCCTTTGTATGTTTTGCGGCCCTCTCCGGGCGCACTCCTTTGGGTTTAGATGCCCCCTTAACGCCTATTGCCGCCGGTTCCGCAGCCTCCCCGATAACAACTTCCTTTTCAACAGTTTTCTCCGCAGCTTCTTCCCTACCCCCCGCAGCT
>JBFYKJ010000052.1:0-5563 GCA_041306005.1 Candidatus Altarchaeota archaeon
AGGGACCCTGACCTCAAATGCGGCGACGATGACCAACGGGTGCACGGCATCCTCCCCCGTAAGCGTCACGGTGCCCACGGTCAACGTGCCTCCAGTCACGACGACGTGCACCAACGGACTCGATGACGAGCCGACCAACCAGGGGGGCATTGCAGGCCGGAAGGACTGCGGCGACCCATATTGCTGCAACAATATTAACTGCAGGACTTACTACACCGGCGCCGGCAAGAACGAGGCTTCCGCGGGCGGCGGTTCGCAGGATGGCGGCATAGCCGGGATGTGCTGCAACAGCAACTTTGACGAGGACCTGGACGATGACATAGACGAGGCAGACTCCGACTGCAGCGCATACCCGTGCGCCACAGGCCAGTCGTGCGGCGCGTGCCCCCCGGGTCAGATATGCAGTTCAAACACCCCCCCATGTTCGTGCGTTGTCGACCCCTTCGTATCCTGCAGGGATGGTCTTGACAACGAGCCAGGCGGCGTGGGCAACGGGCGCGTGGACTGCGGCGACACATACTGTTGCGGAGATGAGGGGTGCCAGCTTGTCTATTGGGAGACGCTGGGGTCGGGCGGATTGTCTACCGGCCACAATGAGGGGAGCGTAGGCGCCACTGCCGGCGACGGCTGGAACCTCGGATATGGCGGCACCCTTGGCATGTGTTGTGCCGGCAATGGAATAGATGAGGACGACGACGGGGATGTGGACTCTGACGACCCGGACTGCCAATACACTTGCATGATGGGCACTGCATGCGGGACGTGCCCAGACGATTATGTGTGCAACGACACGAGCCTGCCGTGCGAGTGCGTGGTCGAGATTGTAATAAACTGCACAGACAACCTTGACAACGAGCCGCTTGGGCTTGGGGGGATGGCCGGCAGGACAGACTGTGGCGACCCGGCGTGCTGCAGCGACGCGGCATGCGCATCATATTATACCGGCTCAAATAATGAGTCGTCCATAGGCGGGGACCCCAGCGACAATGGATACCGATATATGTGCTGCGACAGCGGGTATGACGAGGACGGGGACTTTGACATGGATTGGGATGATCCGGACTGCGGTTCGCATGCAAACTGCCATGATGATCTCGACAACGAGGAGCCGTCGCCCCACGACGGCTACACGGACTGCGCTGACACCGACTGCTGCTATGACGTGCAGTGCCAGCACGATTTCTTCGCAACTATAATAAACCCCCTGCACAATGAGGCCTCGCCGGGTGACGGCGGTCTGCCGCGCATGTGCTGCGTCGGCGGCTACAACGAGGACTGGGAAGACGGGATAGACTCCGCGGATCCAGACTGCCCGGCGGCATGCCCGCCAGGCTCGGAGTGCATCACCGACTCGGACTGCCCGATGGGCCAGCTCTGCAGCAGCGACTGCGAGTGCACCGGCCCGCTCGAGTGCACCCTGCCGGGCACCACGACCTGCGACCCGACGTTCTGCGAGGGCACGCCGTTCCCGGACTGCATCCAGTTCAATGCCACCACCTGCATGTGCGGCATAGAGTGCAACATCTCATCAGGCGCCTGCGTCGAGACGATGTGCGACGGATACCCGACGCTGCCGGACTGCATAGACGTGTACGAGGGCTGCATGTGCGGCGTCGAGTGCGAGGTTAGCGGCGAATGCGACCCGAACGTCTGCCCGGACACGTCCCCGATGTGCCCCGAGCCGTGCGCCTGCCTGCCGGTCTACTGCCTCGATGAGGACAACCCGCCGTACTGCGACCCGACGGACTGCCCGCCGGAGCTCCCCTTATGCAACGAGGACTGCATCTGCGAGCCATCAGCATCCTGCACCGACTCGGCTGACTACCCAATATGCGACGGGGAGTGCCCCGACGGCCAGTCGTGCGTTACCGATCCTGAAGAATTAGGGTGCGTCTGCGAAGGCAACCCGCCACCGCCGCCGCCAACATGCGAGGACTCCGAGGACTGGCCGTCCTGCGAAGGCTCGTGCCCGCCGGGCTACGAGTGCATGGTCATGGATGACGTATGCGAGTGCATAAACGACACCGAGTTCACCTGCAATGAGATGTCGCAGGCCACTTGCACCGACGGCTACTGCCCGCCGCCTTACGAGTGCGGCATCTTGGGCGAGACCTGCGGGTGCATAGACAGCGCATTCCCGTGCCCGACGGCGTCGCCGAACGCATGTACGGGCTACTGCCCCGAGCCGTACGACTGCGAGGTGTACACCGCCTTGTCCGAGTGCGCCTGCGGCTACTACGACGGCACGTTCAACGACACGACCGCTACAGACGCCACCTGCCACGACTTCTTCGTGGCGTTCGACGACCTGAGCATAGCGCCCGGTGAAACAGTGACCTGGACGTTCGAGGAAGCCGGCCGGAGCGGCACGTGCACGAGCGTCACATACCTTGAGGAAAGCCCGCTGGACCTGACTACGGAACAGGCGATGGCTATAATATCGATCAGCGGCGAGCAGCTGATCGCGATAGTCGAGATATGCACAAGCACAGACAGGTACTGCACGGTCACTTACAAGGCGACTACAGACGACACCACTGTACTGGGCTTTTACACCCTTGACCTGGGCAACATCGTCTGCCCGCACTGCACGATCCTTGAGATACCGGCGATAATACACCCGATCGGCGCGTACTCGGAGAGCAGGACGGATTCCGCTAGCGCGCTCATCTCGGCGCAGGCCGCTGTGGATGCGATGCAGGGCTCGTCATGCGGCCAGGCCGGAGACGGGTGCCCGTCCCTCAAGAGCATGGTCCAGGACGCATTGACCCACGAGGCGGCCGCCATTAGGTACAACACCCTCTGCCAGTCGGGCGGCGGGGTTACCTGCAGGCTGTCGCAGTACTACTCTACGAGGGCGATAGACATCTCAAACCAGGTCCTGAGCCTGGTGTAAGCCCGGTTCAGGCCTTCTTTTGCTCCATGCCTTAGCTTTGCCCCCACAACCTCTTTTTCATACCAAAGCCGCAAAATATGCGGCGCTCCGCCGGCCGGAGCACACGGGTAGGATGCTCTCCAAGGACCTTTTGAGGCAGGAATTCGGGAAGAACTGGCAGAAGTACTACCAGATAGAGATGTTCAAACAGCAGGGCTACGAGCGCAAGCTGTGCAAAACCTGCGGGCGCCCTTTCTGGACCTGCGACCCAGACAGGAAAATCTGCGCCGACACGCCCTGCGTGGAATACGGGTTCATCAACGACACGATCACGAAGAAGAAGTGGGACTATGTGGGCACCTGGCAGCTGTTTGAGAAGTTCTTTAAAAAGAACGGGCATACGCCCATCCCGAGATACCCCGTCGTGGACCGCTGGAGGCCTGATTTATACTTCACGATAGCTTCCATACAGGACTTCCAGCGCCTCGACAACGGGAACATGAACTTCGTCTACCCCGCAAACCCGCTCATAGTCCCGCAGGTGTGCTTGAGGTTCCCCGATATCCAGAACGTCGGGATAACCGGGAAACACCTCACCTCGTTTGTCATGAGCGGCCAGCACACGTTCGGGTACCCGAAAGAGAAAAACTCATACTTCAAGGACCGGTGCATCGAGCTTAATTTCGGCTTCCTCAACGGCGAGATGGGCATCCCGGCCGAGGAGCTCATCTACAAGGAGGACATCTGGGCGATGCCTGATTTCTCGGCATTCGGGCCCTGTATGGAAACGTTCTCAAAGGGATTAGAACTGGTCAACTCGGTCTTCATGCAATACCAGAAAGAGGGCGACTGGTTCAGGGACCTGGACGTGAAGGTCATAGACGTAGGCTGGGGGCACGAGCGCCTCGTCTGGTTCTCGAACGGGACCCCGGCAAGCTACGAATCGCTCTTCGGCCCGGTCACCGACCGCCTGAAGAAGAAAGCGGGCGTCAAGATAGACCAGAAGGTCTTTGACAAGTATTCAAAGGTAGCGGGGTCATTAGACTTAGGCGAAGTCAAGGACATCGTCCTTGCCAAGAAGAAGGTGGCCGAGTACGTGGGGATGTCGCCTGAAGAACTCCGGGAAAAAATAGAGCCCCTGCAGGCTATCTACGCCATCGCCGACCATACGAGGACGCTTCTTTTCGCTATAACCGACGGGGGCATTCCCTCAAACGTCGGAGGGGGCTACAACCTTAGGGTAGTCCTGCGGCGTTCCTTCGCATTCATGGACGAGTTCGGCCTTGATTTCGACCTGGGCCAGATCGCCCGCTGGCACGCGGATTACCTAAAGCCGATGTTCCCGGAACTCCAAACGGAACTCGAGGGATTCGACAAGATAATCGCCCTTGAGAGGGAGAAGTTCGACGAGACGAAGAAGAAGATGCAAAAGACGATCACTTCCCTCGTTGACAAAGGTACTGTCTTTGACGAGGCGACGCTCTCGCAACTATACGAATCACAGGGCATAACCCCCGAGGAGATAAAGAAGTTCAAGCCCGGTTTGGAAGTGCCGCCCACGTTCTACGAGCGGATAACCGAGAAGCACTCAAGCCTTGTCGAGGAAAAGGCGGGCGGGCAGATGATAACGGGCGTTCCCGCGACAGAGAAGCTCTGCTACTCGCCCAAACTGGAGTTCGAGGGCACCGTGATCAAGATAATGGGCGACAACGTCGTCCTCGACAAGACGGCCTTCTACGCCACTTCAGGGGGCCAGGACCACGATATCGGCCTCCTTGGCAGCGCCAAGGTGCTTGAGACCTTCAAGCAGGGGGAGGTCATCCTCCACAAGGTTGACGCCGTGTCAGACTTCAAGGTCGGGGAGACGGTGAGGGGCATCGTGGACACCGCAAGGAGAATGCAGCTCGCCCAGAACCACTCGGCGGTGCACCTCGTCAACGGGGCGGCGAGAGCCGTCCTCGGAAACCACGTCTGGCAGGCGGGTTCGGAGGTCAAGACAAGCAAGGCCCGCCTGGACATAACCCACTACTCGGCGATAACCAAGGGGCAGTTAAAGGAAATCGAGGATCTCGTCAACAAGAAGATAAAAGAGGGGCTGAAGATAGAAAAGCCAGTCGTCGAGCGGGGGGCTGCGGAGCAGACTTACGGCTTTAGGGTCTACCAGGGGGGCGCCATACCCCAAAAGGAGCTGAGGATAATCAAGATGGGGGACTTTGACGTCGAGGCCTGCGGCGGAACCCACTGCGACAACACAAAGGAGATAGGCCAGGTCAAGATACTTCGCGCGAACAAGATACAGGACGGCGTAGTGAGGCTGGAATTCGTCGCCGGCGAGGCGGCGAAGGAGGCTAAGGAGGAAGCCGAGGGCGTCTATGATGCGGTCCTAAAGCCGATTAAGGGGCTTGTAGGCAAGAAGCTCAAGTACACCGAGGACGGGATGCTGAAGGCCGCAGCGGTGTTTTCCGTCCAGCTTGACCAGCTGCCCCAGACGGTCGAGCGTTTTGTCGGGGATTGGGCGGCCCTCTCGGATAAGATATCCGCGCTTGGCGGGGACGCGCCGGAGTCTGAACTCGGCGAGGCGGCGGACATAGTGGCCGCAGTCACTGTTTTGTTCTCCGAGTGGAAGCAGAGGCAGAGGATAGTCAAGGACCTGCTTACAAAGAGGATACAGGAGGAGGCAAAGGCCCT
>JBFYKJ010000053.1:0-10541 GCA_041306005.1 Candidatus Altarchaeota archaeon
GTTCATCACCAGCTGGAAGCCGTGCAGGTCCTGCAGGGTCGAGGCTATGACTATGCCGAGCGAGACGAACATGAAGCATATCAGGAACATGAAGGGGATAAGCAGCGCGATGCTTGCCGCCTGGAACTGGGCGCCGAGCAGCATCGAAAGGAGCAATATCGCCATGCCCTGGAACATCGCGGTGGTGGCGCCGCCAAGCGCCTTCCCCACTACGACAGAAAGCCTGCTTACGGGGGCGACCAGCGTCTCTTTTAGGAACCCGAACTGGCGGTCCATTATCACTATGATGCCCGAATGCACCGACCCCATCATGAGGACCATCCCAAGGACTCCCGGGGCCATGAACTGCAGGTAGCCGCCCCCCATGCCCGGGGCGGATGCCGAGAACGCCCTGTTCAGCCCGGTGCCCATTATCGCGAGGAAGAAGAAGGGCATGCCCAAACTGGCGAACAGCCTGCTCTTGGACCTGAAGAATATTATCAGCTCCCTCTTCCACAGGGCGTAGGCGCCCTCCAGTTCGCGGTTCACTCTTGGCTCCTTATTGGCAGGTTCTCGGTCCACGGTTATCTGCAGACCGCAGACCGCAAACTGCAGACCCTCATCTTCCCATCCTCGCTTTCCGCCTCAGCCTCATCCGGTCCTTCGGGTCGGCCTCTTCTTCGCGTATCGTTTTTCCCGTGTAGTGTAAGAAAACGTCGTCGAGCGACGGCTTCCTCAAGCTGACCGACTCCACCCGTATCCCGTGCGCCTCGGCCAGGTGCAGCATCTTGGGGATCTTCTCTTCCCCGGTCTCGACCCTGACGTCTATTAAGCCGTCGTGGACTACGGCGGACTTGACCCATTCGGCCTTGGATAGTGCCACAAGGTAGCCCTCCACGGCGCCGTCGCACGTGAGGGAGATGACATCCCCGCCGAGGCTGTTCTTCAGCTCTTGGGGCGTGCCGACCGCGATTATCTTCCCGCCGTCGATTATGGCTATCTTCTGGCAAACCCTGTCAGCCTCATCCATGTAGTGCGTCGTCATCACGATCGTCAGCTTCTGCGAGCGGTTCAGCCTCTGGATATATTCCCATATGCCCGCGCGCGTCTGCGGGTCGAGGCCGAGGGTAGGCTCGTCCAGGAAGAGGATCTCGGGGCGGTGAAGGAGCCCGCGGGCGATTTCCAGCCTCCTCTTCATCCCGCCGGAAAAGGTCTTGACCTGCAGGCCCAATTTGTCTTCCAGCCCCACGAGGCTGACAAGCTCGCTTATCCTCTTGGCCCTCGCGGCCTTGGGGACGCCATAGAGCGCGGCGTGGAACTGGAGGTTCTCCATCGCGGTCAGCTCCTCGTCGAGGCTCGGGTCCTGGAAGACTATGCCCAGGCTGCGCCTGACTTTGTCCGGGTGCTTCGAAACGTCGTGGCCGTTGACCTTCGCATGGCCGGATGTGGGCCTGCGCATGGTGACGAGCATGGAGATCAGCGTGGTTTTTCCCGCGCCGTTAGGGCCCAAAAGCCCGAACACGGATCCCTTTTCCACCGAGAGGCTTACCGAGTCGACTGCCTTCAGCTCGCCATAGTGCTTGCTGAGCCCTTCGGTCTCTATGGCGTATGCAAGAGCCATCGGAATAATTGAATGCGGGCCGATAAAAGGGGGGTAACTGAATTATGGCCCGGAGCCTTCAGTTCCCAAGACCGCAGACCGCAGACTGCAGACCGCAGACCGCAGACTGTAGACCGCAGACCGCAGACCGCAGACCGCTATTCCACATAGTCCAAGCAGATGAAGACTGCCCCCGCGGACTCGCAGTCGTCCAAACCGACTATGAGCGTGTCTCGCGTGCCGTCCGGCTTGGAATAAAGAAGGCTTGCAGAATCGTCGTCCACGAATTTCACTTCGAACTCATAAATGCCCGTCGCGATGCACGTGCCGCTGCGGCAATACCTGCCGCCGTATTCCCACTCCATCCCCTTGCGCTGGCTCTCCAGGAACAGCGTGTCGTTGCCGTCGCAGTTTAGGTCGTGGGTGCACATCATGAAGTCGGCGTAGTGGCCGCAGTCGTCGACGCACGACTCGTTCTTGTCGCAGTAGTCGTCGCCGCAGTAGGTGGACTCGTTGCGGCATTTGCCGTGGACGCAGTGCCGGCTTAGGCACTGGGAGTCCTTGGTGCACGGCTTCCCGAACGCCAGGCAGCAGTCGTCGCAGGCGGTGCAGTTCTCGCCGGCGTCGCAGAACCCGTCGCCGCAGTAGGTGGACTCGTTGCGGCATTTGCCGTGGACGCAAAAGCCGCTTATGCAGGCCGAGCCGGCGGTGCAGTTGCCGCCCGGGGGCAGCTTGCAAGCGCCGCAGTCCGTTGGACACGATGTGCATGTCTCATCGCTGCCGCAGACGCCGTTGCCGCACTTCTTGGTGCATGTGTTGTCCGTGCATTCCGAATCGGAAGGGCATGCGCAGTCCGTTGTGCACGTCGCGCAGCCCTCCGCCGGGTCGCAGACGCCGTTGCCGCACCGGTCGCCAGCCTGCTTGCACTTCCCGCCGACGCAGTTGCCGCTCTTGCACTGGCCGGCCTTGGTGCAGGACTGGCCTATATCGCAAGTGCAGTCATCGCAGGTGGTGCAGGTCTCGCCCGTCTCGCACTTGCCGTTGCCGCAGCAGTTCGAGAGCTCCCTGGTGTTGCACTGGCCCCCGGAGCATCCCGTCTCGACGCACTTCTCGTCGCTCGAGCAGCCCTCCTGCCCGCCGGTTAGGTTGGTGTGAGCGCACCTAAAGCCCGTGGCTTCGCCGCACGTGTCAAGCGTGCACACGTTCCCGTCGTCGCAGGACGGCGGGCACTCCTTCGGGCCCATGTTAAGGGCGAAGTAGGCGAGGCCCGCTATGACTAAAAGGATTATTATGATGGGAAGCGCCTTCCTGCCGGCGGACGGCTTTTTTCTCGGCACCGATGGCACGGCAGGCACTGCAGAAACAGAAGCTGCGGGCAATAGGGCTGCAGGGGGCTCCGCTGCGGGGGGCGCGGCATCCATCACCGCGCGCTCCACGGCGTCCCCCTTCTCGGGCGTAAGGGCCTCCCTTACGGCATCGTCGATCTTTTCCTCTTCCTCGGCTTCAAGGCCCTGGTCCTCCTGGCCGCTGCGAAGGACTATAACTGCGCCGCACTTGCGGCAGATCAGGTCGTCCGGCTGCGCCGGATTCCCGCATTTGGGGCATGCCCTGGGCATAGCAAGTCTTAGGGCGTTGGGAATAAAAACTATGGCGGATGGCGTTTTAGTTGGGGGAAATGAGAATAAGCGGAAAAACAGTTTGCAGTCCGCCGTTTACTGCCGACCGAAAACCGATGGCTGAGAACAGGGTCGATTCCTTGATGAAAGACCCCCGCAGGGGATTATTGTTGCTTGCCTGGCCGGTGATAGTGTCAAGCCTTTTTACGGTCCTGCTCAATTTTGTGGACGCGTTCTTTGTCGGGGGCCTCGGGCCGGAAGCATTGGCCGCGATGCAGACCTCGTTCCCCATCTTCGGTTTTATGCTGGCGATAGGCGTGGGGCTGACAATAGGCGCCAACGCCGTGATAGCGAAAAGGCTGGGGGAGAAGAACAAGGAGTGGGCAGAGGAGACCGCTCTTCACTGCCTGTTCTTGACGCTGCTGGTGTCAATCGGGTTCACGCTCCTCGCGTTCCTGTCGCCCCAGATAGCGGCCGCGATGGGCGGCGGGCCGGTTGTGCAAAAAATGGCATCCGACTACATCGGCGTGATACTCGCGGGGAGCGCCGTCATGTTCTTCTCCTTCGCCCTCGCCTCGATACTGCAGGCCGAGGGGGACACGAAGACGAGGATGAAGGCGGCGGCGGTCATGACGATGGTAAACGTGATACTCGACCCGATATTCATATATCAGTTCAACATGGGGGTGGGCGGGGCGGCGATGGCGACCGTGATAGCCCAGTTGTTCGCCCTTGCGATGTATGCCCGGATGGTCCTGCATAAGAGAAGCTCGTACCTGCAGCTCAGGCTGAAAGAGTTCAGGTACACGCCGCAGATAATAACTAGCATATTAAAGATAGGGGTACCGTCGATGGTCGTGCAGATGACCCTGTCTATAACCGTGATAGGGTTTAACCTGCTCCTTGCGGGCTTCGGGGACGATGCGATATCCGCCTACGGGATAGGGTTTAGGGCCGACTCGCTCGCGATAATGCCGATACTCGGGCTTGCGGCGGGGGTGGTGACGATGGTTGGGTACTACCGCGGGGCGAGGGACTATCGCGGTGCGAGGAAGGTATACATGTCCGGGCTGAAGTATATGCTGGTGTTCTCGCTCCTCGGCGGGGCGACGATGTTTCTGATATCCGATTTCCTGCCGCACGTGTTCACGGCCGACGCGGAGGTGATCTCCCTGGCGTCGCAGTACATGAAGATAATCGGGCTCGCTTACCCGTTCATCGGGGCGACGATAATAATCTCCTCCGCATTCCAGGGTTTGGGGAGGGGTTTGCCCTCGATGGTGATAACGATGGCGCGGGCGGTTCTGGTGGCAATACCGGCGGCATGGCTCCTCGGCTATGGGGCGGGGATGGGGCCGATAGGCGTCCTCCTTGCGATACCTGTGTCCGCGGTCTTCAGTTCGGCGTTTGCGGTTATCTGGATAGAGAAGTGCGTAATGGGGATGCGCGAGAGGCGCGAGGCTTAACTGCTGTTTTTTATCCCCGTTTTTGCTAACATACCCGCATGCGGCTGTAGTGTAGCCTGGTATCACTCAAGCCTTCCAACCGCGGACCCAGAACCCTGGACCGCGGACGTAGAGAGCTTGGAACCCGGGTTCGAATCCCGGCGGCCGCACTCAAAATCAGTCTACGGTTACGGGTATCGGGTTTACCGTGCGGGCGACGGCAAAACCGGGAACAGAAAACGGCTTTTCCGGCAGCGGATTCTACCTGTCGTAGATCTTCCGTCTGTGCCCGACTTTTATCACCAGGATCAGGAGCTTGTCGTTCTCTATGTCCATGATGACCCGGTAGTCACCGACCCTAAGCCGATATCCTGGGCTCACCACCAGTTTTTTGACAAACCGCTCCGGGCGTATGCGGATGCGTTCCAGCGCCGAAACTATCCTCTTCTGCACCTCGGGCTCCAAGGACTCGAGCTGCTTTGCGGCGCTTGCAGACAACAGGACGGCGTAGGTCATAGCTTAAGCCTGGACTTCATCTCCTCGAGGGTGTAATACTTGCCGGCTTTTATCTCCCCCCGCGCCTTCGCTATGTCAGCTTTGGTCTCCTCGTTAAGCTCCATCGTGTCCTCGAGCAGGTCGTAGATGACATCCTCATAGGTCTCCCTTTCGGAGAGCTTCCTGGCCTTCAGCTCGCTTAGGAGGGAACTGCTAAGCTGTATAGTCGTTGCTTCCATAGCCTACTATAGAAGATTATAGTTTAAAAAGCTTTTCTTCGGCAAACCCCAATCTACCGTAGAACGCAACAGGGAACCCGGGACTGTAAACCGGGCACCCCCCATACGAAACTCGAAACCGGCAACCGTAAACCTGCCAAAAGGGCCCGGCGGCCGCACTCATTCTACTTGGGTTAGCTTCGGGTTTACGGTCTTCGGTCTTGGGTCGTGGGTTTCGCAACGAGGCCGACGGGTTAAAGGCATTTTTTAATCAAACTCCTAAATACAGCATAACGATGGAATTTACGGTCCTCTTGGAAAAATCCGAAGACGGATATTATGTGGCGACAGTGCCTGGCTTGCCGGGGATATGCGTAACTCAGGGCAAGACCGAAAAAGAAGCCCTGAAGAATATGAGGGAAGCGCTAGACTTACACCTTGAGGGATTACGGGAGGAAGGAATACCCATTAAATCTCCCGCACCGCCGAAGCTGCAGAAACTAGCTATACCGGCATGAGGCAGATACCCGTCATATCTGGAAAGGACGCAATCAAGGCCTTGAGCAAACTTGGTTACGAGTTTGTCAGGTAGAGAGGGTCCCATGTGCGATTAAGGCATCCCGAAAGGCCTCCAGCCACAGTTCCCGCGAAAGGCGAATTGAGCATCAAGACGGTAATGAGCATCATAAAGCAGGCGGAGCTGACCGTCGAAGAGTTCTTAGAGCTCCTTGATTGATTTTTCTTTTCTCGATTCTTAATCTGCAGGAGCGCGACAGGAACACGAACTTCGCTGAAAGCGAAGTTGTGCCCAGTTTCGCTAACGCGAAACTCGGGACCCGGAACTGTAAACCGGGCATCCCCCATACGAAACTCGAAACCGGCAACCGTAAACCTGTCAAAAGGGCCCGGCGGCCGCACTTACTGTTTTCGGTCTTGGGTCTTGGGTCTACTGCGGACCGCGGACCGCAGATGCTCTTTAACAGACCGCATACCCCAGACCGCAGACCTTTTTCTAATTTACGCCCTTAAACTCCCGATGAAAAGGCATCTTGCCATTGCGGCGCTTGTCGTGATAAGCCTAGCCGTGTTTGTCTCCGCCAAAGAGTACAACCTCGAGAGCGCGCGGGTGTACTACACTATTAATGGGGACGGGTCGGTCCTGGCTGAGGAAGTCGTGACCGCGGACTTCGTGGACCTGTTTACATTCGGTTACAGGGACGTGCCAAAGGGGGTTTGGTCGATAAGCGACATCTCGGTGTCGTCCGAGGACGGCGAACTGAGGACTGAGATCCTTGATGAGGGCTCCGACACCCGGATAAAGTGGTATTTCCCCGAGACCTCCGGCAGGAAGACGTTCACTATCAAGTATAAGATAACCAATGCCCTGAAGGTGTACGACGACGTCGCTGAATTCTATTGGAAGGCATGGGGCGAGGGCTGGGGCGTCTATTTGCCTGACCTTTATGGAGAGATTATATTACCGCAGGCCGCAGACCCGCAGACCGTGTACGTCTGGGGCCATCCCAGGTTAGATGGCCGGACGGGGATGCTCGAGAACAAGACCGTCATCTTCCAGGCATTATACGTCTCGGCCGGCCAGTGGGTAGAAATACGCGCGGTCTTCCCGAGGGGTCTGCTGTCTTCGGTCGGGGGTGCGCGCGTAGTTCCCGGCAGCGGGCTTCCCGGGATACTTGCCGAGGAAGAGGGATTTGCGGCTAGGTCTGAACTCGGCGACACGCTTCTGCTTGGCGCCGCTTTCGCGATGCTGGGCGCGTTCTTCTTCCTGTTCCTGGGGATAATCGGGAGGAAGCTCGGGAAAGCCGGCCCCATGTTCAAGATCTCCGGCATTTTGTTCGTCGCGGCGATAACCCTCGCGCTGATGGGGTGCGACCCGTTCAAGCTGGAGTACTTCGTATTGTTCGCGGCCTTCGAGCTCGCGGTCTTCGGTTATATCTGGCACAAGTATGGTAGGGAGCCGAAGGTGGATGTGGAGTCCATCTATGAGAGAGAGCCGCCCGCGGACTACAGCCCGGCGGTGGTGAGCGCCCTCATGCACCCGTGGCTCAAGGAGCCGGATTTGAAGACAATGGCTGCGGAGCTCTTGCACCTGTGTTTGAAGAAAAAACTCCAGATAGGGGTGATAAAGAAGAGCGGGCTCTTCAAGAAGGACGATTATGAAGTCCTGATCAAGGACAAGGATGCGAATGGCCTGCCCAAGAGCGAGGCGATACTGCTGGAAAAACTCTGCGATGCGGCGGGCTACGGCTACAAGAAAGGGTTATTGGGGAAGAAGGAAGTGAGTGACGAGACGCCGGACAAGGTGACCCTTGAGGAGTGGAAGGAATACTTGAAAAGAAGGCCGGCGTCCTCATCCGCGTTCGCCAAGGAGTGGAAAGAGGAGGTGAACAAGGATGTGGAGGGGATGAAGCTCTTTGCGCCGATGTGGAAGGGTGCGGGGTTCTTTGTGGGGGCGACTATATTGATGGCGATAATAGCCGCGTTCTTCTCGCCGTTCATAATACCTGTCATAGCCGTCGAGGCGATAATGCTGAACCTGATGTTCCCGGAAGCGCTCCCAAACAGGACGAAGAAGGGAAGGGAGCACTATATCAAGTGGATGAGGCTGAAGCGGTTCCTCAACGACTTCAGCCAGCTTAGGAAGGTGCCTCCGGAGGCGGTTGCCCTCTGGGAGCAGTACCTGGTGTATGCGATACCTTTGGGGGTTGCGAAGAAGGTTGAGAAGGCCATGGGGGACGCGTTCAAGGATTACAAGGGCGATTACCACGGGGCCATGTTCACCGCCGGGGCGTATTCGAGTTTTGCATCTGGCGGGTTCTCCGGGTTTGCCGGGGCGGCAACGTCCTTTAGCTCCTCGTTCTCCTCGGCGAGCGGCACGTCGGGCGGCGGGGGGTTTGGCGGCGGCGGGGGGGGCGGAGGAGGGGGCGGTGGCGGCGGGTTTGGGTAAGGTCTGCGGTTTTGGGTCTGCGGTCTTGAGAAGACCCATTACCCAAGACTGGGGACTGATGCCGTCTGCGGTCTGCTGACCAAAAAGTTTTTCTGCGTTGAGGCCTTAAGTTAGCGATGAAATCTGCTGAACACCTTACGCGCCCGCCCCACGGGCACTACCCGTTCGTCCCTGTGGAAAGGCACGTAGTCCCGGCCCCGCGAGTCCTTATAACAAGCGAGCACGGCCTGCCCAAGGGGCAAAAGGGCCTGCTTGTCGTGCCGCACCCGAACGACGGCGGGCTTATAGGCGGGACGGCGGGCGCGCTCATCTCGATGAAGGGCGGCAAGCCGAGGAACGACATGAGGGTGGTGCTTGTGTCGTCGGGGTACCGCGGCGTGCACGGGAATATGACAGTGCCCGAGAAGATAGAAAAACGGGAGCACGAGTTCCGGGAGTGGGCAAAGGTCCTCGGCTACAAGCCGGAGCAGCTGATAAGCTTTCGGGCCGAAAGGACGTATAAGAAACGGGCCATCACGCCGCACAAGTCGGACCAGAGGCGCATGGACCAGCTCATAGACAAGGAGCAGCCGACGGTCGTCATGATACCGCACATAGCCGACACTGCGCAGCCCATAAACTACAACACCCACAGCATGGTCATGAATGCCGTGAACCGCTGGATCGAGAAGGAGCACAGGGCTGGGAGGCAGAGGGAGGTTGTCGTCTGCGAGTACCCCACAAACCACGTCCCCTTCCTGCCGCCTTCCGACATGAACCTGGCGGTCTTCTTGGGCGACGACGTGAAAGAGCTGAAGCACAAGGCGAACATGGTGCACAAGAGCCAGAGCGCCATCATGTCGACCGTGCTTGGCAGGATGTCGGAGGGCGTGGGGAGCCTGAACATACTGGAGGATGCCGACCACAGGAAGCTCATGAGGAAGCTGACCGGGGTGGACATGAGCGTCGAGAGCGCAAGGGCAGAGCACTTCGGCCTGACAGTCCTTAAAGTGGTCAAGGACCGCGGGGTGCCGACCATAGTGCAGGAGAGGATGAAATTCCCGCTGGACAAGAAGGGCCGGGCAAGATTCGGGCTCAAGTGAGGCCGCAGGCACCCTTTTTATCCCTATCTTGATATATCACCCTAATGGCCGTAAAGAGGATCCTGCAAGTCGGCAACGATTTGCTGCACGAGAAGTCAATGCCCGTGGAGGGCGACGCAGAAGGCCTCCTTAGGGATCTAAAGGATACTCTCGAGGACTTCATGAAAAGAAAGGGCCTCGGGCGGGGGATATCCGGGCCGCAGATAGGCGTTTTGAAACAGGCCATATATGTTATAGAGGATGGGGAGCACATGAGCTTTGTTAATCCCCAAATAGTGAAGAGGTCGCCCGAGAAGATGATGGTCTGGGACAGCTGCTTTTGCTACGATGTGGACATCTTTGTGCTGATCGAAAGGGCGAGGGATATTACGGTTGAGTTTACCGAAGACGGGGAACTGAAGACTAAGGATTTTTCCGGTCCGCTTTCCGAGCTGCTTCAACACGAGATAGACCACCTGGACGGGGTGTTGTCCTATCAGCACCTGAGGGACCCGATGAGGATAATGAGGCGGGTCGAGTGGGAGGCGCACGGCAGGCCGTATATCGTAGAGGGCTGGGACTGACTTTTCTGCGTTGAACAGCAGTATAATGCATGCGAAAGCCCCTTCACCTGCAGGCCGGGATAGCGCACCTTGAGAACGGGAGGCTAAAACAGGCCATATTGTCGCTGCGGGAGGCCCACCGCGCCGGCGAGCCCGGGGCACGTCCCGTGCTGGCCGAGGCCCGCGGGAGGTGGCACCTTGAGAAAGGCAGATACAGGAAGGCACTGAACGCGCTGAGGGTCGCCGAGACCGGGGGCAGGGACGTCGGCAGCTACCTCACATACGCGTATAGGGGCCACGGCGAGGACATGCTCAAGGCCGGGGATCTCAAGAAGGCCAAGGCGTCCCTTGAGAAGGCGATAGCGATGGACCCGAAAGGGGCCGACCCGCATCTCTTCTTGCACGCGGGCATCGCAAACAGCGGGCTTGGGAAATCGGCCGACGCGATGAAGCACTACGACGCCGCGATAAAGGGCTTCACCCGCCTGGAGGACAGGGACGTCAGAAACGAGGTCAAGGCAAGGCTCCACAGGATAGGCGGGTTCCTCTACGGGTATAAGGAGCCCGGGAACGCCCTGGGGGAGGCCGACGGGCTTATC
>JBFYKJ010000054.1:0-4874 GCA_041306005.1 Candidatus Altarchaeota archaeon
ACAGCCGCAAAAGCCGCCTATGCGACCCCGGCTGCCCTCCCGAGTTCTCTAGGACGGCATATGCCCCATCCAGCCCTATTTTCTCGCATATCTCCCTAAACCGCTTTCGCAGCTGGCTTTCGCCCAGGTGGGGCATCCGCTCGCTGTTCGTGTTATGCGACCAAATCAGGTAATTGTCGTGGCTTGCGATATGGTGCTCGAATTTCGCCACGTACTTGCGCAGTTCGTTATATATGACAGGATGCAGTTGCCTGTGGGTACGTACCTTAGTCTTGCTATTCCACAGCACGATCTCCTTGCGCTCTAGGTCCACGTCCTCGAGCTTTACGCGGACGCATTCGGAGACCCGCATCCCCAAATACGCCCCGAACGAATAGGCTAGCCTATAGCGCTCGTCATCGCAAGCCGCTAAGAACCGCTGGAGGTCCTGGCGGCTAAAACCTCTATCCAGCCCGATGCTCCATATCCTACCCCGATGTTTGGATTTCCTATCGGGCCCGAGACCTTCGGGTGCGGGGCATACGTCCCGCACCAGGGTAGCAAAACTCGCCTCGTTCTCCGAGCCAGGTTTGCTCGGTGCGGCGCTTGCTGTCGGTTTCTCTTGCCTAGAAGGTGCGGAGACGAGCATTTGTTCGTTTCCGTACCCTCGCTTTCCATCGCTTTCTACTAAACCGCCATCGGTGGACGCTGTGAAATGAGCGGACCCGCCGGGATTCGAACCCGGGTCTTGGGATCCGAAGTCCCAAAGTATATCCTGGCTAACCCACGGGCCCAAACTCACGGTCTATTTGAAGATATGTGAATTAAACCTTCTAATAGGCCCTGTTTAAGCTAAAGAAAGCACATTTGGACCGGAAACTCCGGACTCATGACCGAAGACCGATAACTCAAGGCCGCCTTTTACGCCGCTTAACCGTCTTCAGCGGCCTCTTTGGCACCGGCGGGCGCTTCTTGTGGACCTTTCGCGGGGTCTTCTCCGCGGCAACGGCGGCCGCGGTTATGGCCGCCTTCCTAGCCGCCTCGAGGTCTTTCTTCTTCCACTCGGGCATCTCGGGCCTCTTGCGGCTCGGGTGCCTCTGGGTCTTGAACCGGGTCGCGTCGTAGAGCGCGAATATAATGGCGGCGGCGATCAAAAAGAACAGCAGGAACGGCAGCCAGCGGGGAATGCCCTGGCTAACGGGCTCTATCGCCGGGAGTATGGGCATCATCGCCGGCTGCCCGGCGACAGCCGCGCCCGAGGGCTCCGGTGCCCCGGTCTCAGGCGGCGCGGTTATCTGCACTGCGAGGAACGGCGCCGTGGGTACGGCAGGCTGAGGGGGGGAGTTCGCGATGCACAGGTTGGCGATGCAGGAGTAGCCGGCCGCGCAGTCGCTGTCAAGGCAGCACCCGTACGCGTCGCACGCGTGGTTTCTGGCTACGCCGCACACGCAGCTCACCTCATCGCATGAGCCGCCCTTGCACGCCTCGTCCGGCGCGCATTCCGAGTCTGAAACGCATCCGCACTCGCCGATTGCGATCGACGCCTCGGCGTCGTAATATCCGTCCTTGTCAGCGGATATCGAATAAGTATCTGCCTTCGCGGGCGCGAACGAAGCCTTGCCGCCCCTGTCGGTCTTCAGTTCGGCGGCTTTAGGGCCGTAGGGGTTTGACCCGCGCACGGTTATTGAAACCCCGCTTATCGGGTCGCCGGAACGGTCAAAAGCCGAGATTTTAACCGGTTCGCCAACGCACCCCCCGGACGCGCTGATGTTCATCGGGTCTGAGCCGCGGCGGCGCTTTGCAGGCGGCGGGCGCGGGCCGTAATCGACAGTGACGTTGGCTATCTCGGGCGACTCGCTTGCGCTGTCAGTCTCAAGCGCCAGCCTGAACTGGAAGAAGCGGCTGTCGGGCAGCGAAAGCGGCTGGGAGAGGGCTATGCCCACGGGCGTCCACGGGGAGAAAGAGCACAGCGAGTCGTTGCAGCTACGGGCAGAAGTGTTTATCGTGAGGTTGCCGAGGGCGTATTTTTGGAGTATCGCCGACGAATTGTCCCGCAAGGCATCGGTTATCCGGGCCCACTGGACAACGCTGCCGGCGTCGAAGATTCTACTCGTGTAGTTGCCAGATGTGTTGGGGAGTGCGAGCTGCACAAAGCCGGTCGTGTTGTAAAAGGCAGCGGCATAAGCCCCCTCGCCGAATGCCGTTTGGTTGCCGACGGTCCACGTAGCGGCCGAGGCTGCGCCGGCAAGGGATACCAATAGGGCTACCGTAGCTAGGCTCTGTTTTCTCATCTTACCACCGGGTCTGCGGCCAAAATGATCACGGGTCTTGGCCGGCTTCTCGCGAAGCGGATGGTTAATGAGAGGTCCTATAAAAAGGTTACGGCCGGGGCGGCGTGTGGGGAGCGAAAAACGGGCGAATGAGAGCAACGCCTGCCGCTGTCGGTTTTATGTGCCCCGGAAAGCGGCGCGCAAAAACGATTTATATATTTTTACCTTAATGTTTTACCCAAGGGGTTGTGACTATTGATATAGCACCTGTTTCGGGGCCAAAAACGCCTAAAACGGGCTGGCCCAAGCTTAAGAAATGCCTATAGAGGGACAAAGCCGGCTTGAGACGCCGCACATCTGGACGGCCGCGGACGAGGCCGACCTTCTTCGCGAGGTTACCTGGGGGGATCTCTTCAGGAGCCTTGAGAGGACGAAGATCAGGGGATTGATATATCTGCTGCTTACTTTCCTATGCCTGGCCGGGACTGCCGTCCTTATCCTCAATTACAGGCAGGTCGTGCTGGGGGTGGTGGCGCTGGTTTTCGCAGGCTACTACTACAGGTGTTACGTCGGTTGGTTCGGCATGTACAGGAACATATACGGCAGAAGACGGGTGATCATACCGAAGCTCAAGATCAAGAGGGAGAGCCTGAGCCCGGAACTCACCTCGCAATAATATGAGCGCAGAGAAAGCCGCGCAGGTACAAAAGCGGTTCGCAGAGGCCTCAAAGGCCATGGGGAAGAAGGCTGCGGCAGCCACGGCGAAGAAGGACTCAGGCAAGCCTCCGGAGCCATTCTCGTTCTTCGAGGCGAAGAATGCCATCGAGATCCACCACTCGCTAAGGAACCTTCGTAACCAGGGTTATATCTACGGTTTCAAGGCCGCCGCGATGCTCCCGGCGGTCGGAGCCTGCTTGTGGTACGGCCAGTACCTGCTTGCGATACCCTTCGGCGTCTACGGCGGCTGGAGCTGGGCGCTGAGCAAGGACAGGTGGCAGAAGTTCAATCTCAGGAGCAAGAGGCCTGCGCTTGCGCCGGACATGATGGTGCTGTACGACAACTCGAAGCCTGTGCCGCTCGAGGGCGCGCACAACGCGATAGACTTCGTCAGGCCGCCTTTCAGGGGGGTATTCAAGTACTAAGCCTGCAGTCTGCGATAGGGGTATCTTTGCAGGTTTGCGGTCTTCAGCCGGGGGTCTTCGGTATAGGGTCTTGGGTCTGCAGTCTTCGGTACTGGAGACTCTAAATTGCGGACTGCATGCCGTTTTCCCCCCGCCAAAGATTTTTATTCCTGCGCAGTTAATAATCCCGTTACCTTATCGTAACCGTCAAAAGATCAAAATGGCCAAGACTACAATAAACGCTGAGATGATAGTGGTGATGCTGCTAGGTTTCCTGCTGACCGTGATGGGAATATACCTGAACTTCCAGAACCTCGCGCAGGCGCAGGACAAGTACATCGACCCGAACACGCTGAACAACAACGAGATAATGTACGGCCTTATACAGATAGTGGGCATGGCGGTCATATTCATCGGCGCCGTAAGGGGCCTCTTGAAGAGGTCTGACGTGATGGCCAACAAGTTCGTGAACATCATGGACGTATTCACAAGCCTCATCAAGAAGGAGATAGAGGTCATCGACGACCACGAGAGGAAGAAGAAGCTCTCCGAGATAGAGCTAAGGGGCGAGAAGTTCAAGAAGGAGCTCGGCAGCTTAAGAAGGCTCTGATTTTCTTAACGCGGTTTGGGGAGCTGGTCTCCCCTTTTGATTTTAATGCCTTAGCCTTGGCTCAAGTCTTTGTCAGCTCGAGCACCCAGAGCCTTTCGAAGAAGAGGCTCTCTTTCTTCACTATTCGGCTGCGAAAGCCCGGGAACTTCGGGGGCTTGTCGGCGATAGATGAGACGAGAAGCAGGACCTTTCCGCCCGGCTTCAGAAAACCGTAGACCCAAGACTGGAAACGGTCTATGACTCGCATTCCCTCGGGCCCGCCCTGCCAGGCTATAGATTGGGCGTCTTGGGTCTCCAAGTCTGCGGTCCGCACATAAGGGGGATTGAAGATTATAAGGTCGAATTTGCCCTTCACGTTCTCAAAGAGGTCCGAGAGGGCGAGGTTTATCTTGACCCCCGCCTTCTCGGCCGCCTCGCCGGCGGCCTTGATTGCTTCCGGGTTGATGTCGGCGGCAGTCACGCTACAGCCGGATTTCGCCGCGGCTATTGCAAGTATCCCGGAGCCGGTGCCCATATCTAAAACCGTCAAGGGTCCACGGTCTTCGGTCTTCGGCGCGGCGGTGCGGGCAGCCTTCATCTTCTGCAATGCCCCATACATCGCGTCGAGCATCAAAAAGCTGTCCTCGCGGGGTTGGTAGACTGTGTCCATGTTTAGCCAGAGCTATTCCTCTATCCTGCCGAACGTATGGATGGCCAGGAGGATGAACGCGGAGGCTATCGCCAGGAGCACTGTCAGGCAAATAGCGGGGGCTATGTCCGACGCCCCGGTCAGGATGTGCCGAAGGCCGTTGACCCCGTAGGTCAGGGGGTCAAAGACCGACGCGGCTTGGAGCGCCTCCGGCGCGGATGCCATCGGGAAGAGCGCGCCCGAGAGGAAGAACATCGGCATCACGA
>JBFYKJ010000055.1:0-4694 GCA_041306005.1 Candidatus Altarchaeota archaeon
AACTGAGGACTGCAAAGATCGGGGGCGTTCGCGTCGAGAAGGAGGACAACTTGTCCAGCCACCACCTTCGCGCCGTCGAGTTCGCCAGGACCGCCAATTTGGACAGCCAGAGGAACCTGAAACGGCTAAACGGGGCCTTGAGGAAGGGCACCCTGGAAGTGATGCTCGACCAGCTTAAGGCCGGAACGAAGGTCCGGGCGGGGGTCCCCTACCTAAAGAACAAGATAATGGATTATGCCAAAGAGTCCGGCATGGCCCGCGGGCCGATATTCAGGCGAAGAGTCTATCTGGCGGCCCGGGAAGGGAGGCAGCGCACCCTGGAGAACCAGATAAAGGCCATGGAACTTGGGGTACTGACTCCGGAATATGTCCGGGAGGGCCTTGACCCGCTCGAGCGAGCGGTCTTTGACAAGCGCTTGAAAGTGGCGCAGGTGAAAGGCGCAAAGATAATCGCGGCGGAGCAGATAGACAATCTTCAGGGGATGCTTAAAAGCTTGGAGGATGAAAGCCCCGCACTCTCGCACAGGGCGGTGGCAAATCGGGCCGATCTCATAGGCAGGACAGCCGTCAACACCCTGCAGCTGCTCGACGAGTCAAAAGAGCTGAAGGAGGAGGAGAGGGCCGCACTAAGGCCGCTCATATTCGGGGTCATACACAAACTGCCAAAAAGGAGGTGACCGCTAAAAGGATGAAACTCATAGACTCCCACACCCACATGAACTTTAGGAGCCGGCTCGAGTTCGCAGATTTAGTTTCACGGGGCTATGAGGCGGCAATCACCTGCGCATTCTCGCCGATAGCCCCGCGCTCCGCCGACTCGGCCCTGGACAGCTTCGACCTCATGATAAGCCGGTATTCGGGCGAGAAGGAAGGGCTAAAGATCTATGCGACTGTGGGCATGCACCCGAGAAGCATACCCCGAAAAGAGTATAAAGATGTAGTGGACGCATTGCCCGAGTTCCTTAAGCGGGCCGACGTCGTCGGGATGGGCGAAGTCGGCCTTGAGACCGGGACGGGCCTTGAGCCCGAAGTGCTCTCTGCCCAGCTAAGGGTAGCACGGGAGGCAGGAGCTAAGGTTGTCATGCACACGCCCAGGGAAAACAAGGAGACCGTACTCCAGCGCGAGCTCATGGTCATAAGCTCGTCAGGCATAGACCCGGCCCAGGTAGTGATAGACCACAACAGCGAGGCGACTATCGGGGAAGTCCTGCGGGGAGGGTTCTATGCTGGGCTGACGGTGGGCAAGGGCAAACTCGACCAGGCAGCGGCAATAAGGATCCTAAAGGCCCATGAGCACTACGCCGACCGGATAATGGTCAACACGGGCATGGGATACGGCACCGACTACCTCTACGCGCTTGTGGACGCGGCTGCGGCAATAGAAAACGCAATGGGCGCCCCTGCGGCAAGCGGCGCATGCTGCGAGAACGCCCGCAGGTTCTTCGGGATTTGAACCCTGCGTTTGAATCTGGCTGAACCGCGGGGTCGAGCCCGGATTTGAACTAAATATTTAACCGTTTAACACGTCCGGATTTAATCTTTAAACCCAAGTTAAACCCCAAGTTTTTATCCATTGCCTCGTTCATATCCGGGGGCTTACCGTCATACCAGGGATTCCATGGAAATACGGATATTTGACATCCTGCTGCCAAGGGAAGTCGCGTTCTTCGGATACCTGAACGAGCAGGCGCTGGTCTTCCACGAGGCCTGCAGGGCGTTTGAAAAGCTGGTTGCCGAACTTGACGACCTGCCCGAAGACTCTATAAGGTCCAGCGTGTCAAAGATAAAGGATTATGAGATTAAGGGCGACGAAGTCGAGCGCATGATAGTCGAAGCGCTCGAAAAGTCGTTCATAACCCCCATAGACCGGGAGGACATCCACGCGATAGCGATAAACATAGACCATTCGCTCGACCTGCTCGACGGGGCGTCGCAAAAGCTGCAGGCCTATAGGATACGGAGCGCCCCGCCGAATATCATGAGCTTTGCCAGGATGATAGTGGACATATCCGCGGAGCTGCAAAAGCTCATCAGGTCCCTGGAGGAGAAAAACGGTTCGGCCGCGATAATGACGAAGATACGAAAGCTCGAGCACGAGGCGGACTACCTCTTCAACCAGAGCCTCGGCGCCCTGTTTGACACGAACGACCCCATAGAGATCATCAAGCTCAAGGCGATATACGAGCAGCTGGAGGAGATAGTGAATTCGGTCCAGCACGTAGGCAAGCTGGTGTCCGGGATAATCGTGAAGCACGGCTGAGGCCGGATCCATTGGCCGTGCGTTTAGCATAAGTATATCAGTATCACGATGGCAGACCCACTGTTCGCGTTCGGCATAATAGGGCTCGCCCTTGTCTTTGACTTCCTTAACGGCTTTCACGACGCCGCGAACGCTATTGCAACCGTGGTCGTGACCCGGACGCTCTCCCCAAGGCAGGCGGTGCTGATGGCCGGCGCCGCAAATTTCATCGGTTATTTCTTCTTCGGCGTGGCGATAGCGCACACCATAGGCAGCGGAATCGTGGACAGCGGCGTCGTCACCCTGCCCATCGTGTTCTCGGCCCTTGTCGGCGCGATAATCTGGAACATCCTTACCTGGCTCTTCGGCCTGCCCACCTCCAGCAGCCACGCCCTGATAGGCGGGCTTGTCGGGAGCGTGATCGTCGCGGCGGGGGCGGGGGCGGTCCTCGCTAGCGGAGTGGTGACAATACTCCTTTTCATAATCATCGCGCCGCTTTTGGGGGGCATCGGCGCAGTGCTGTTCACGGTGTTCGTCCTTAACCTGTTCAAGAAGACGAACCGGGCAAAAGCCAATAAGACCTTCAAGCGCCTGCAGCTGGTATCGGCCGCCCTTTACAGCGTGGGCCACGGCACTAACGACGCGCAAAAGACCATGGGCATTATAGCGCTGACGATGTTTTCCGCCGGGATGATAACTGAGGTTCGGGTTGACACCTGGCTTGCCCTGACCTGCCACGCGGCAATCGCCCTGGGCACAATCTTCGGCGGCTGGAGGATAGTCAAGACCATGGGCTCGAAGATAATGAAGGTCCGGGCGATGGAGGGCTTCTGCGCCGAGACGTCATCCGCCGCCGTCCTTATTGGCACGGCCCATTTCGGGATTCCGGTCAGCACGACTCATGTGATAGCGGGCTCGATAATGGGGGTCGGGACCGCGGAGAGGGGCAGGAAGGTAAGGTGGGTCACCGCCAGGAAGATATTATGGGCGTGGCTCCTGACAATACCCATTACCGCGTTCTTCGGGGGCTTTGCTTATTGGCTGGTGTCGCCGTTTGTCTGAGCGTTATAAACCTGTAGCGGCCGACCCGCTTTGCGGGCCAAATGCCGCGCTTTTCGCCCCATTCCCGTTTTTGTCGCCCCAGCGTCTAACTAACCCACGTGATGAAACTTTAAACCCAGTCTCTGAGCTTCGCTATGATGAAAAGGGTAGCTACTGATCATCACACGGTCACCGGCTAAGCATCAAGCCGCCGCCGGCTGGTCGCCGCATCTTTCGATCTTGGGGGGCCGCGCGGTATTATGGTCGCAGTGCGTGTAAAGCGGTATTTTGCAGGGTGGACGTAAAGCAGTATTTCCGGGTGCTCGATGAGCAGGTCGCAAAGCAATATGAGATAGCTGGCGCCGCAAGGGCGAAAGGCCTTGACCCGGCGAAAGAGGTCGAGGCCCAGCCGACGCGCAACCTGGCTGAGAGGGTGGAAGGCCTTGTCGGCCCGAAGTACATCGCCGACGAGATCAAGAAGGCGCAGGCTGAGGGGCTTTCCAGGGAAAGGATCGTAGAGCGCATCATCGACTGGATACTTAAGGGCACTTACCTCAAGGATTTGGACAAGCAGCAGAGGATAGAGCAGGCGCTCAGGACCGCGATGGCGATACTGACCGAAGGCGTCGTCTCCGCGCCGCTTGAGGGCATTTCCCAGGTCGTCATCGAGAAGAACCCGGACGGGTCGGATTACCTCAGCGTCTACTATGCGGGGCCAATCAGGGGCGCGGGGGGGACGGCGGCGGCACTTAGCGTACTCTTAGCGGATTATATCCGCAGGAAGGAGGGCATCAGCGACTACCGGCCGACAGACACCGAGATAGAGCGCTACAAGGAAGAGATCAACATCTACCACAAGCGGATAGTGAGGCTGCAGTACATGCCGACCGACGATGAGATACGGCTCATACTCAAGAACGTCCCGGTCTGCATCAACGGCGACCCGACTGAAGACGTCGAAGTGGACATCCACAAGGGCCTTGAGAGGATAAAGACGGATAGGGTGAGAGGCGGCGTCTGCCTTGTGATAGGCGAGGGCATCGCCCAGAAGGCGAAGAAGGTGATGAAGTTCGCCGACGAGATAAAGCTCGACGGCTGGGAGTGGCTCAAGGAGCTGAAGAAGGGCGGCGGCTCCGGCGCGGAAAAGGAGGTCAGGGAAATCAAGCCCAACAAGAAGTTCCTGGAGGACATAGTCGCCGGCAGGCCCATATTCGCATACCCGTCAAGGCCGGGCGGCTTTCGCCTTCGCTATGGCAGGAGCAACATGTGCGGCATAGCCTCAAAAGCCATCCACCCGGCGGCCATGGAGTCGCTCGAAGAGTACCCTGTCATCGGCACACAGCTAAGGATAGAGCGCCCGGGGAAAGGGATGGTGGCGGTCCCGTGCGCCGAGATGGATGGGCCCGTGGTGAAG
>JBFYKJ010000056.1:0-52478 GCA_041306005.1 Candidatus Altarchaeota archaeon
AACGTCGGAAGAAGCTAGGGGGTTGTTTGATGTGGCATATCCAAAAACACCAAATTCAGTAACCAGCTTTTCTGAGATAATCGAGGTTGCGGAATTGATGGGGAGGTTCTCATCTCAAGACGTCTCAAATGTTCTAGCCTGGCTGGGTGCGTCGATATCCCAAAACTCGGTTACACAATACCTGAGAACCTTGTTAGAGAACCGAATATTGGTGGTTATTAGCAGGGGATCGCGAAAAAGGGTATTGGGAATAAACACAAACATCGTAGAATGGCGAATCCCGGTCTTGACGTCAAAAATGTAGTGTAACCAGTAGGTGCGTGAGCCGGACAACGACAATTTGGGTTACACTACAACCAATGACTTTGCGGTCTTAGAGGGCCGAACTTGGTACGCATAGACCCCTTAAATGCATCCTTAGGCCCGACCTTTTTATTTGGTTAAAGGAAAGATAGGTGTCCTCAATATGAAAAGCTATAGGATAAAACGCGGCGTTGAGACGGCTCCCCATAGAGCGCTGTTCAGGGCCGTTGGCTTAAAGGATAAAGACTTCGGCTTAGACCGGCCTTGGATAGGCATAGCCAACTCGTACAACACGATAGTGCCCGGCCACATACACCTGAACAAGCTCGCTCTGGAAGTCGAGAGGGGAATCCGAGATGCTGGTGGAGTGCCGTTTATGTGGGGGGTCCCCGCCGTGTGTGACGGACAAGCCATGCATGTGGAAATGCGCCTCTCGCTGCCGTCCCGCGAGCACATCGCCGACAACGTCGAGATAATGGTACTTTCCCACTCCTTAGACGGGTGGGTTGGAGTCACCAACTGCGATAAGATAACCCCAGGGATGCTCATGGCCGCAGGAAGGCTTGACCTACCCTGCGTCATCCTGACCGGCGGGCCCATGAAGGCGGGGGTCGTCGGCGGGAAGAAGCTGGATCTCATCTCGGTCTTTGAGGATGTCGGGAAGATCCGCGCCGGCAAGGGCAGCGAGGTTGAACTCACCGCTATCGAGTGTGATGCATGCCCCGGGGCGGGCAGCTGCGCAGGGCTATTCACGGCTAATTCAATGGCCTGCATGACTGAAACACTCGGCATGTCAGTCACCGGGTGCGCGACGACGCTCGCGGTATCGCCCGAGAAGCTCAAGCAGGCTTATGAATCGGGAAAAAGGATAGTTGAACTGGTAAAGAAGAACCTGACACCGAGGCAGATAATGTCAAAGAATGCGTTCTACAACGCTGTCATGGTCGACATGGCGATAGGGGGAAGCAGCAACACTGCGCTGCATCTGCCGGCGATAGCAAAGGAGTGTGGCATAACTTTGACGCTGGATACCTTTGACGAGATGGCCCGAAAGACGCCAAACATCTGCCACATCAGGCCCTCCGGGCCTTATGTGATGGAAGATTTGCAGAATGCCGGCGGGATACCCGGAGTTTTGAACAGGCTTAAGGACCGGTTAAAATCTTCGCCGACGGTAAACGGCGCGGACATAATAGAGATAGCGAAGAAGGGAAAAGTCGTGGATGACGCGGTTATACGCCCGCTCGACAACCCGTTCTACAAGGAGGGCGGCATCGCGGTGCTCAAGGGGAACCTCGCGTCCGCATCTGTCGTGAAACAGATAGCGGTCGACTCTGAAGCCATGGTCCTCTCGGGCCCTGCGAGGGTCTTTGAGAGCGAAGAGGCTGTGATGGAAGCGGTCGCCGACAGGAAGATCAAAGAAGGCGACATACTCGTCATCCGCTACATGGGCCCTGCCGGGGCTCCGGGGATGCCCGAGATGCTGACGCCGACGTCGGCGATAATGGGTGCAGGGTTTAAGAGGGTCGCCCTTCTGACCGACGGCAGGTTCTCGGGCGGCACCAGGGGACCGTGCATCGGGCACATAGAGCCGGAAGCGTTCCTCGGCGGGCCGCTAGGGGCGGTCAAAGACGGGGACATCATAGATATAGATATTCCCGGAAGGAAACTTAATGTCAGGCTCAGCGATGCCCAGATAAAGGAAAGGCTCAAGTCCGCAAAAGCCCCGGAGAGGAAGATGAGCCCAATGCTCAAGAGGTATAGGCGGGACGTTATTAATGCTTGTTAGCCCTCGATTATGAGTTCGCCCTATTCCGGGGTCATTCAGGTATCAGCACGCCCTTTCTCAGCAGCTTCTGCATGAACTGGGTCGAGGTCTTGTGCCCGGTCCGGAGGAATAGGACATCTGCATTAGGGTGCCCCGGCAAAAACGACATCTCGCCGAGAAGGTCGATTATCTTGTGCCGGACGCCCTCCTAGCCGCCGTACCTGACGCCCGTCACGCCGCCGGGCGGATTGAGATACTGGGGGTTTGAGGGGTGGCCGAGGAGAAGGGTGTTCTCGTGCGTCATGCCGTGCATGCGCAAGGCGCTGGTAAGGTCCATGAGCTTTTGCCCGACCCGGCTCTTCGGGTAAAACCCCGGCGTGCGGGCGTTCATTATCTCCTTTTTGAACGCCTCTGTGTCCCCGATGGTCCAGGTGTAGGTCTGCGGCCCCCCGAACGCCTTGTGCGGGTAATCAAAGTGGTATGTGACAGTCGGCTCCCCCACAGCCGGACGCATTATCAGCATGTCGCCGAGTTTGGGGTCTGTGACCACTACAAGCTTTTCATCGTCGTGGAACCTCGCGGAGACTCCCGCCTTCTGCAAGCGCTCGTTGACGTCGCGGCCCGCCATCAGCATGTCGCCGGCGGCCTTCATGTTCAGGCGCAGGGTGGGCACCTTGGCGTCCTGCTCCCTGAGGCCGACGTGGTCTATTTCCCGGACATATGGGGATACCGCGTCGGAGAAGCACGGCAGCGCGTTCCCCTTGACCATGTGTATCTCCGCGTTGTGCACACCCATCGCCTTGAGCGCCCCGAGTATGTGCTCGGCGGTGTAGACCTTTGCCCCGCTCTCGGGGTCCTTGAGTATTATCGTCCTGTAGGGCCAGCGCTTAAGCCGGACGTTGAAGAAGTTGACCGGTATGCGGTGCTTGCCCTTGACAAAGACTATGCCGGTGCCGACGCCGGCCGGCTTTATGTCGATTATGGAGTGGCTGCCCTGCGCCGAGCGCCCCTCGAGGCGGATGGACGCCTTCAGCGTGGCCTGCCGCTTGACCGGTTCTTGCGTTGCCATCTTTGGTTTTCGCGTATAGGTCAAACAGGCGCGGCCTTGCTGGCTCACGCCGTCTTCCCCTCGAAATTCATGACCTTCATCTGCATGGTCTGGAGATCCAATATCGGCACCTGGCAGGGCGTCGGGATATGGCCCTGCTGCTGCTGGAAATCCGTCTGGGCCTGCCAGGTCCCGGAGTTTAAGACCATGACCCCGCGGTACATGGTATATCCATTCTTGTGGACGTGGCCGCAGTGGAAGACGTCCGGCACTGTGTCCACGACCATATAATCCTTCTGCTCTGGGGCTATCTGCTCCTTAGTCCCGTATATCGGCGAGAGGTGGCGCTTCTTCAGGTATTCCACCTGCGCCTTCTCAGGCTTGCTGTAGGATAGGTGGGAGAGGGAAGAAATCAGCGCGTCCATGGAGGTCCCGTGGTACATCATGACGTCCAGGCCGTGGGCCTTCACCCTCCCGGGGTTGCCGATGAGGTGTACGTTCGAGTTAGCCTTCAGGGGCTCGAGGAACTCCGCAAGCGAGGGCTGCGGCTCGACCCGCCTCACCGCGTCGTGGTTCCCGGCGGCGATGATTATCTCTATGTACGAGGGGACCTGCGCCATCATCTTCGCGAAGTAGTTGTACTGCTTGTAGATGTCCGGGATCGCAAGCTCCTTCTCCTGGCCCGGGTATATGCCAATCCCGTCCACAAGGTCGCCGGCGATGAAAAGGTACTTCACCGACTGGGCGACGTCCTTTCTGGTCCCGGACGACAAATTCAGCCAGTCTATGAACTTCTGGAACTCGCGCTCCTTGAAAAGCTGGGAGCCTACGTGGATGTCTGACAGGAACGCCACTGATACCGGGTCCTCGCACTCGAATTTCGGCTTAGTCATCGGGATGTCGGGCTCGATGACCTCTTTTGCGAGTATGAGCTCGCCCTTGACGGTCCCAATGACGCCTATCACCTCGTCGTTCACGAGTATCTTGTTCTTCTGGGCCGCCTCGCTGCTGTCTATGACTATTGCCGACCCCGTCGGGTCCTCGATCTCGATTATCAGGTTCCCCTTCTGGGACTGCCGCATGTCGCGTATCATCCCGATTACCTTTATCTCCTGGTTGTTGTACTTGCCTATTGAGTTGAGCTCCACGGCGTCGCGCAGGTTGACACGGCTGGAGAGTATGCCCTTGAGCCGCTTGTACCTGTCCCTGAAGAGCTCGACGAAATTTTCCACCGTCCCCTCGGAAGTGGAATTCCCGGTCACGTCCTTGTCCTTGTCTACAAGGACCCTGCCCTCTATCTGCGATGCGATGGGGGGCTTCCCGCGCTTGACGGTGAAGGAGTACTCCTCCAGCTTCTCCACCGGGAAGAACTCGGAGAGGAACTCGCTTGTTATCATGAAGACGCCCTTCTCTTTAGCCTGGGCGATTATTGCCGAGGGGTCCAGCCCGCGCTCTTTTATGACTTCGACTGCGTGGCTGCTCAGGAGCGCGCCTGAACCGAGGAATGCGTCGTTTATGCCTTTCTCCTCGCTTGACAGTTTGGGCTCAACAGGCGGCTTTTGGGTTATCTGCGTGATTTTGACGTCTTGCTGCACCTCGGGCTCGGGCTGTGCGGCGGCAGGCCCTTGGGCAAAGGATGCGAGAGACCCCGGTTTCACGCGGAAATTAGGGGTTCGCGGCTTAAATACCGGCGGCACCAGCCGGATTTGGCCCGACACAGCGGTTTGCAGGCCCCCCTCAAAACTGCCCAAACCGGCATCGGGTGCCGCAGGGAAGCCTTTTTATACTTTTACTTGGGAATATTACCACCTATCAGTGGTAAAAAGTTCTGAAAGGCTTTAATAAGGGTCTGGAGAATGGTCTTTGACATGCTGGCTTTGGGAGGCATATTGCTGGGCGCATACCTGGCTTACCGCGCCGGGAAGCAGGATGAGGACTCATCCAAGCTGCTTTACATGGTGGCTGCGATAGCGGCCTTCCTTTGGTCGATAAACGCCATGGGGAGCGGCTACAGCATCAGGATAGGCCCCGTGCCGCTGGCACTTCTGATGGGGGTGATCGGCGCACTAGTAACCACGGGCACCTCCCGCGCCGTGTTCGCCGTGATAGCGTTCGTGCTGTTCGTCGGGATGGTCCCGCTGCATTTCTAAAGATGATAAGTCCTGCATTCGGTGGGATGGTAGCCGGCTTTTTGCTCATGCTAGTCGCCGCTGCATCGAAAAAGGAGAAGTGGCAGACCGCCTACGGGATAGTCGGCCTGGTGCTCATATTCTGGAGTTTGGGTTTCCTCGGGCTGGGCCCGGTGGCGCAAAGCCTGATGCCAGCGACGGCGCTGCTCTTCGGCCTCTTCAGCATGTACACCAAGGGCAGCGCGCAGCTTATCTGCATACTGGTCACAATCGTCCTCCTGCTGCAGGTGACGAACTTCGTCTAATGGCGGCACCTGGCTAATAGACCACCAAAGGATACCTATACAAAATGATAAACCTCCTTGCAGTCATAATCGGGCTCTTCATACTGGTTGCTATAGCGCAAAACAAAGACTTTAGGAAGCCGAAGAACGGGGAGACTTATGCATTCCTGTTGATCCTTGTCCTCATACTGGTTTTAGTGGGCCTGGGTGCCCTGCTCCCGCTGTTCGGCGCGATGGCAAGATCACAAAGCATGCTGATGTTCTTCCTGCTGGGGCTTGGGGCGGTGACGGTTTCAACGTCGGGACAGGCCAAGACATTCTCAAGGGTAGCCTTTGTAGCCGTATTGGCGTTCATAATAATGAGCGTGCTCGTGCCGGGCCTGGGGCATTACTGATAATGGGCTAACCGGCGTGCTTTGCGCCAGGCGCCCGTTATGGGTCTTCAATCACCAACAGTCGGAGGCGCGCTGGCCGATCCCCAAGCAAGCCTCCCGACTGGTTTTTTTAATTCCTTAGCGTTAGTTATGCGTGGAAATGCTAGTGATAGGCGGCATCGCTCTTGACTACATATCAGGCGTCAAGGACGCGAGTGCGGCGTGCACCCAGGTTTTGGACTACAGCGAGAGCATCGGGGGCATGGGGTACAATACGGCTATGGCGGCGGCCCAGCTGGGCGTGGCGACGCGCCTTATATCGGCCGTGGGCGAGGACTTCGACCAGTCGAGGGTCGGGACTCCAAAGAACGGGAAGCTGAAGCTGGATTTCCATAAGGCCCCGGGTTACACTACAAGAAGCTTCATGTTCTCGGACGGGAAGGACGAGAGGATATACTTCTACCGGGGCGCGTACCACGAGATAGACGTCAAGAAGGCTACGAATGCCATCGATGAGGCCGCGTGGGTCCACTTCGCGGGCGTGATGCCCTGCTTTGCCGAGCTGGCTGAATATGCCAAGGTGAAAAAGAAGACCGTGAGCACAAACCCCGGGTATGACCTGTTCCACTACAAGCCCGACGACCCTGTGGTGAGCGGGCTTTTGGACAACACGGATTACCTGATACTCAGCGCCAACGAGGCGAAGCACCTGGGCGGCGGGAAGGCTGCGAAATGCAAGGCGATGATAACGACCATGGGAAAAGACGGCTCGGTGGTTGAAAGCGGCGGGAAGAAAGCAAAGATACCGATATACTTTGTCAAAGCCGAATCCCCGTTCGGCGCCGGGGACACCTACACGGGCGGCTTCATAACGGCGATGCTTACCGGGAAGGGCGTCTTTGAGTCTGCGCGCTTTGCTAGCGCGGCAGCATCCTTTGCCGACGAGGGTAAGACCACAGCGCCAAAGCTAGATATGAAGAAAGTCGAGGAACGGGCAAAGGCTATCGGATTATAGAACGCAAAAACCGAAGACTGAAAACCGAGATCCGTTCCTACTTCAGATTCGCAAGGATCTCCTGCGCCCTGCCCATCCTAACGTTACTCTCCTTGACCATCTGGGCCGCAACGCTGTCTATCTTGTCGCCCGTCGCCCCGGCCATGACCGCGATGTTCCTTGCGTGAAGCGACATGTGGCCCTTCTGGATGCCCTCGGCTGAAAGCGCCCTGAGGGCGGCCAGGTTCTGGGCCAAACCCACTGCGGCCATTATGCCGGACAGCTCCTTGGCCGAGGAAACGCCTATTATCTTCTGGCAGATCTTGAACACGGGGTGCACCTTTGTCGCCCCGCCGATTGTCGCGACGGCCATCGGGAGCTCGATTTCCCCGACGAGGTCGCCGCTCGAGTCCTTGTGGTAGCTGGTCAGGGGCTTGTAGGACTCCATCGCGGCGTACACGTGGGCGCCGGCCTCTATCGCCCTGTGGTCCTGGCCCGTGGCCACCGCCACCGCTATTATCCCGTTCATTATCCCCTTGTTGTGGGTGGAGCAGCGGTAGATGTCGCTCTCGGCGAATGCGTATGCCTTGAGGATGTTGTCCACGATTTCTTCCCCCCCAAGCGCCTCCTTGGCGAAGACCGCCTTGGCTTTCGCCATCCTGTGGACTGCGAGGTTGGATATTATCTTTAGCAGTGCGCGCCCGCCGCTCAGCTCCTCGAGGACGGGTGATATCGCCTCGGTCATCGTGTTTATCGCGTTCGCGCCCATTGCGTCGCGGACATCCACCATCAGGTGCACCCGAAGCATGTGGCCGTAGCGGGTCTCGAGGACCTTGGCTGTCAAATCCCTCGGGCCGCCGCCGAATTTCAGCAACACCGAATCCTGCTGTTCCGCGAGCTTGAGTATCCTCTCCTTGCTGTCAAGTATCCTCTGCTTTGCAGTATTTGGCTCCGGGACGTCGACCAGTTGTATCTGCCCTATCATGACGGGCTCGGTGCTCTCTGCAGTGAAACCGCCCCTGACCCGGGCCATCTTGGCGGCATTGGACGCCGCGGCGACGACAGAGGCTTCTTCTATCGCCATCGGGACCAGGTAATCCTTCCCATTGATTTTGAAGTTCGTCGCTATCCCGAGCGGGAGCGGGAGGACGCCTACCACGTTCTCTATCAGTATGTCAAGTGTCTTGTCGTCTATCGCGCCGTGCTTGGACAAAAGGGCCGCCTCATCGTCCGTCAAGCCGGCGAATTCCTTGACGAGCTTTAGCCTTTCAGCTATCGGAAGCTTGTAGAAGCCCGAGATGTTGGAGGTTTTTTCCATTTTCAATCGATGTCTGGGTATCCAGGATATCCCTAGGGGTCAAAGCATGCAATCGCTTGCGATCTTAGCCTCCCTGAGCGCGGAGTTGAGGACTGCGCGAAGGGCGCCGAGGTCCGAGGCTTCTGCCCTGAGGACCAGGGTGTCTTTCTCAGCCGAGGCTGACAGCACGCTGCGCTCCCCGGGCCGCTCGCCCACGGACATCGCCCGGGCGGCGTTTTTTGCCTCCCGTGAGCTGCCCATGAGCATGCGGGCCTCTGCCCTCATCTTAGACCGCAGGGAGCTCCCTGACCTGGCCAGCGCTGCGCTTGACCAATATGCGGCCGCTGCAGTAGGGGCACACGACTTTCGCCACGTTGTCCACCACCTTGCCGCACTTCTGGCATACGTATTCGCCCATTTTAAGCTGTTTGCACGTAGTACGCGCCGCCCGTGAACTTCCCGCAGTTCGGGCACTCGAAGACGCCGGGGTTGACCCTCTTTGAGGCCTTGCCGCACTTCGGGCATTCCTGCTCAGCCCTCTGCTTCTTCTCCACAACGGCGAAGCGCCTACGGATAGAACTGCCGTATTTCTTCCCGAGCTTCCTGCCGTACTTTGTATCGCTCATTTTGTTTGTTTTACGTTTATTCTGTTGCTGCCTGGCAAACCCCAGCTCACTTGAAGAGCTTCTTCACCTTCTTATAGCCCGCAAGCGCCTTGTCCACCATCTGGGTGATCTCCTCCGGCGAGAACGCGCCTATGCCGCCCTTCTGCATGGCGTGGATGCGGTCGTCGGCGACGGTGACAGTCAGCCTGGCGTCAAGCGCGTACTCCTCGTCAAGGATAGGGTCTAAGAGTATCTTCCCGCCTATCTTGGCAAAGGTGAACGACACCGGTATCTTCGTTATCGGGAGGTCCTTGCTCTTCTCCCTGATTATAACGCCCTTCTCCTCGTCGTACTTAGGCACCCATGTGGTGTTCAGGGCCGCAGTCGCCGCGAGCATGCAGGCGTCTAAAAGATTCCCGTCGTGGTTCAGCACGTGGATGTCTATAGACACCATCCACACCTTTTCACCCGGTATGATGCACATCTTGTCCAGGTCTATCATGTGGGACTCGCGTATCCCCCTGTCTACGACACGGGCAAGCTCGATGGCGTCCTCGCCCGGCCTTCCCGTTTCGAAATCGGGTGAGGCGATGGGGACAAGCTCCGCCGAGGTCATCATGACCCCGGAGTTCGGCCCGTCGGAGTACGGGTCGCCTGCGAGTATCTTTATCCCGCAGAGCACGTCTGTGTTGCCCAGCTTGACCCTCGCGCTGCCCTCCGCCTTCGTCTCTATCATGTTCGTCTCTATCTTGATATCGCGGATGTCGTCAAGGCCGCGGCCGTCAACGCGCCTGCCGCTCTCGACCATCCTGCCGATGAAGTGCTTCTTCAGCTCTTTGTCGATGTTCATTTTGTCGTGTTTTTACGCAATCTTTATGTCGTTATCGCTTCACAGCTTGGCGTACTTGTCCTTGAGCGCCTTCTTCTGCAGCTCATAGACGGCCTTGCAGCCCTGTATGCCGTATGCCTTCGCCTTCTCGAGCTCCTCCTTCGTGAAGTCGCCGTCCAGCTGCAGGAGCACCATCTCGTCCTTTGACGGGACGTATGCTATGGGCATGTCGCCCTCGCCGAAGTTGTCTTCCAGCTGGTCGAGGTCGAGGATTATCTCCCCGCCCGCCTTGCCCGCCGCGCACGCGACGACAAGGTCCCTCATCGGGATGCCCGCGTCCGCAAGGGCCACTGCGCCCGCCGTTAGAGCGGCGCACCTTGTCCCTGCGTCAGCCTGGAGCACTTCCATGAAGACGTCCACGACGCTTGTCGGGAAATGGTTGAGGAATACCACTCTCTCGAGCGCCTCCCTTATCACCATGCTTATTTCCGTGCTCCGCCTGTCGGGGCCCGGCTTTTTCCTGTCGTCCACGGAGAACGGCGCCATGTTGTACCTGCATCTTAGCACAGCCTGCGTGGTCTCCTGGTTGTGCTTCGGGTGCATCTCCCTCGGCCCGTAGACCGCCGCCATTATCTTGTTCTTGCCCCATTCGAGGTAGCAAGACCCGTCCGCCCTCTGCAGGACCCCGGCCTCTATCTTTATAGGCCTTAGCTCGTCAAACTTCCTGCCGTCATGCCTCTTCCCCTTAACGATCAAGGGGACATCGCTTTTCATGCCCATTTTATTTGATAATAACTCGAGCTTTCAGCTCGCGTCTTTGTCGTCGTTTTGCTCGTCGTCCCAGTCCCTTTTTGCTTCGGAGACCGGCTCTTTTGAGTATGATTCCGCGTCGGCCTCGTCGTACTTTGGCTTGTCCGGATAGCCGCCCGCTTCCTTGTACTGCCCCTCGGGCTTGTCTTCGCGCTGGCCGCCTTCCCTATGGCCGCCCTCGTCGCGCCGCCTGCCCTCATCACGGTAAGAGTCCCTTCGCCCACCGCGGTCCCCGCCGCGCCTGTCATCCCTGCGCCGGTTATCATCCCTGCGGTCGCCGCCCCGGCCGTAGCCGCCCCTGCGGTCGCCGCCCCGGCCGTAGCCGCCCCTGCGCTCATCGCGCTCTTCCCTGTCCTGCTGGGCCGCGCGGGCGAGCCTCTCAAGCTCGACTGGGTCCTTGCCCATTGCCTTTATCCCTTCTACCAGGTATTCGGATATCCTGTCGGTGAGGCCCTTTGTATGCGACTCGGCCTCTATCTTCTTTATCGCGCCTATTATGAGCTGGGACAGATCGTCCGGCCCGTCTATCCATATTATGCCGTTCTGCCCGACAACGACCCTGCAGTTCGTCTTGTCGCGCAGGAGCGAGAGCATGGACTTCTTGCTGCCGATGACGCGCGGTATCTTCTTTGCGTTGACCGTGAGTATCACCCCGCCTTCAAGCTTGCGGGGCCCGTCGACATAACTGGCCTTGATCTCGTTGACCTCGCTGATTTTTACCGACACGACGTCGCCCTCCTTAAAGAGCGTCCTAAGGTCGAGCATGTCGTCGTCCTCGCGGTCGCGCCTCCGCTCCTTGTTGAGGTACGCCGTGTAAGCTGGGGTTATCCCTATCAGCCAGCCAGTGCGCATGACCTCAGTCACAACGCCAACGACCATGTCGCCCTCCTTTGGCACATATTGGCCGCTGAGAGGTATGACAGAAACGTCCTTCTCGCCGCTCTTCAGGCCGAATACCGCGGACCGCAGGCCCTCCGCATCGCTGAATGTGTTGTCGCCCTTGCGCGATTTGCCCAACAGCTCGCCGGGAATCACTATATCCCCCCTAAGCTCAAGTTCGCCCATCATCAATCACTTGTCCTCAGTTATAACATATAAGCAAAAGGGCATGCACGCAGAACCAGTCATTCCTTCAGCACCCTCGTCTCCACGTTGCCCTTCGTGAAGGAGTTCAGCTCGTTGTAAAGCTCGTCCTGAAGGCCCGCAGGCAGCTCGATTATCGCCGCAAGGGACCCGTCCTTCAGCCATTCTTCCTTCTGCACAGTGTAGTGGCGCAGGTGGGCATATGCTTTTGGGGCGAACTCAGCCGGTATCTTGACTGCCAGCCTCAGCTTCTCGAACTTGACCGGGAGTATCGGCCGTATGGCCTTTATCGCGTCCTCGAGCTGCGCCTCGAACCGTTTATGCAAGTCAACGCCGAAGTGGCCCTTCTCAAGGGCGTTTTTCACCCTCTCGGGCGGGTGGGGCCTCCCGGTCTGCGGGTCTACGGCATCCCTGCATATGGCCTGCACGACGCGCTGCAGCCTCTGGTCGGCCATCTCCTTCCTCTGCTCGGTCGTAAGCTGTATCTCGCCCTCTTTTAATATCTTGGCGGCGACGTCGTTGATATTGTCGGTGCCAAACGCCTTCTTCAGCGCGTCCGCGTTGGCCTTGTCGCCCTTGCGGGCGTCCTTGAACACGTTGTCGATTTCCAGGACCTCTTCTATGCCTACCCCCGCCCCGGACTTGAACTCTTCGGCCTTTTTCGGGTCGACCAGTATCTCAAAGTGCTCGCCAAATTTGGCAAACCGGGCCACAACACTGTTCTCTATGGTCATTTTATCTCATGATCGTGAATTGCCGCGATTGGGAAGGTAGGTGCATCCTACTTCTTCGCGTCCTTTGCCTCTTTCGGCTTTTCTCCCTTCGCGGCGGCTTCCAGCTCGTCAAGGGGCAGCATCTTGAACTTCTTGTCCGTGGCGTCGACGATTGCGACATTCACGTTCTTTATGTCGAACTTGCCCTGCGAGACCTGGCGAAGCGCGGATATAGCCAGCCTTACCGCCTCGTTCCTTGGCATGTTCTGCTTGTAGCTCTTCTCGAAGAATTTTTCAACTTCTTTCTTCCCGGAGCCTATGGCCGTAGCCAGGTACTGCGTGTACGCCCCGCTCGGGTCCGTTTCATACAGCTGCTTCCCGTCGCCGTTGACCCCGGCTATGAGGAGCGCGCAGCCGAACGGGCGCACGCCGCCGAACTGGGTGTAGACTTGAGAGGTATTGGAGATTCGTCGGGTCAATTCAGAAACCGATATCTGCTCGTCGTAGGCGATTGCGTTCTTCTGCGCCTCGAGGCGCGCCTCCTCGACCATCCTGCGGGCGTCCGCGATAAGGCCTGAAGACGCGGCCCCTATGTGCTCGTCTATCTGGTAGATCTTTTCAATCGAATCCTGGACTAATAGGGGGTAATCCACAGACTTGTCGACTGCCAGGAGCACGCCGTCCTTGTAGATGATGCCGACCGCAGTCGTCCCCCTCTTTACCGCCTCGCGGGCGTATTCGACCTGGAAAATCCTCCCGTCCGGGCTAAAGACGGTGATAGCTCTGTCATATGCCAGTTGTCCTCCGGGATACATTTCGTCCACCTCGTTAGCGCGAAAAGCCCGCCGCTTTATGCGGGCCGCGTGAAGTTCTTAACATGAATCCTTGATATTGAAAAGTGAAGAAACAGCGTATACTTTGAACGAAAGGTTATAAAAAGGCGGCTTGCGAGGGACTTGGCATCTGGGGGTTAAACTCCGCGGGGGGTAGGCCCTTATGCCCACTTCCCGCGGGCTTTCTTGAGTATCCCGCTCACCCCCGCGACGCGAAGGGCGACTTTCTGCCTCCCGGCCTCCTTGACTAGGGCAAGGACCATCCTGCCCTCGTCCACACTTCCGCGATTGACCTTGACGACCCCTTTCTGCTTCTTCTCGTCGAAGTCGACGACCCGCATGCCGGAGCGGGAAACTCCAAGCTCCCCGAGGAACGAGAGTGCCGACGCCCAGATGGCCTTTCCCATCTCCTCGCCGGATACGGGCCCGCCGGCGGTTATATCATATACCAAATAGCGGTTGCTCTCGCGCTTTGCAGGCGGAAGGGGATTTAGGGTGTCCATAGTTGTTTTTTGAGGCAGCAATAATAAGTTACACTACATAAAAGCCACCAAGTCGGGCATAACGGCTGCCAGTTTACACTGCACAAGATGGGCGTCAACTTGAGAGACCTGATAACCGGCCACGAGATATCGTGGTCCGAGCTTCGCGGGCGGAAGATAGCGATGGACGCCCTTAATAATCTATACCAGTTCCTTGCCACTATCCGCCAGCCCGACGGGACGCCGCTTCTTGATTCTAATGGGAATATTACGTCACACCTTACAGGCCTCTTTTACCGGACAATCCGCGTGTGCGAGAACGGGGTCAAGCCGTGCTACGTCTTTGACGGCAAGCCGCCCGATTTGAAAGGCAGGGAGCTTGACAAGAGGAGGGAGCGAAAAATAGCTGCCGAGGAGAAGTGGAAGGACGCCAAGGAGAGGGGCGACCTTGAGGAGGCGAAGAAGTACGCCTCGATGACGTCGCGCTTTACCCCGGAGATGTTAGATGAATCGAAGAAACTTCTTGAAGCGATGGGGATACCGATAGTGCAGGCGCCCGGCGAGGGGGAGGCGCAGTGCGCGCACATGTGCCTGAAAGGGGAGGTTTATGCTACAGGGTCGCAGGATTATGATTCTCTACTGGCAGGTTCCCCGATACTGATAAAGAACATGACGATGCAGGAGAAGTTCCAATTAGAGAGAATCGACCTTGCGGAGAATTTGAAGAATCTGGGGATAACGAGGGAACAGTTAATAGATATAGCTATCTTAATAGGCACGGATTTCAACGCCGGGGTGCGCGGGATAGGCCCGAAGAAGGGCTACAAGGCCGTGAAGGAGGGAAAGATGGGCGAGTTTAAGGAAGCCTTAGGCGACAGGTATGATATGGTGAAAGAACTCTTCCTTAAACCCGAGACCACCGACAAGTACAAGCTCGAGTGGAAGCCGCCGAACGCGGAGAAGATACGCGGGATACTCGTCGGCGAGCACAGCTTCTCCGAGATGCGCGTGGACAAGGGGATAGAGCGGCTGGAAGAGGCGTTCACAAAGAACGTCAGCCAGTCCAGCTTGAGCCAGTGGTTCTAAGATGGCCCCGCTTTTCGAGAGACTAAGGAAGCCGCCGACCGTAGTCAACGTATTGCTGCTGCACACCCACGGCGACGTGCATGCCCCTGAGGGCGGGACTGCTGTCGGGGAGGCCTTCGGCAAGCGCCTTAAGTTCGGCCCGGGCGCTTGGGAGCGCAGCTTCTACGCCCGCCCAAACGGGCTTTTTGGTGGGAGGGCCAGGGTGAACGTGCTTGTAAGGGGGCTTCGCGAGAGTACGCCAGGCGGGGCTGCGTGGAAGGCGGTGACTCCCGAAGAACTCAGGTCCGCGCACCAGTTGATATCCTTAGCCCCCCTGGACAGCGAGACCTTGGATGCACACGGCAAGCCGGAACTCGCAGGCCCGCTAGCGCGGCTGGACGCGCAAGGCGCAATCCATAAGGGCATGGCCGACTTGATGGGCGGGGATGAGATACGCGCCAAGGTCGCGGGCGCGGCGGCGAGGGCCGCCCACCCGAGCAGCGAAAAGAAGGTGCTCATATTCTGCGTGACTGGCTCCGGGATGTCCTCTCTTACCGCTTCGGAGTTCGTTAAGGAATATTCGGGTCGGGACGCCCATGCGGATAGCATAGGCAGCAATGAGCGGCTGGAAACGCATGAGGGCATGCCGTATAGGATTGTAAGGCGAGCCGCCGGGACATCAAGGGGGCCCAATCCCGGGAAACCGATGGAGCGCCTCGAACCCCATGAACTGGATACTGCCGACCTTGTATTGACTGACATATGGGCCGCCAACGAAAACGCGCCTCATGCTATTGAACGACTCGGTAGAAAGGATTACAAAGCCTTGACAGACAGGCTAGAAAGGCTGCACAAGGAAGGCAGGGTCATCAACTGGTTCTACAACACGGCCGGCGACAATGTCGTGAAAGTCGAGCCAACGAAGCGGGACACTGCAGTAAGGAAGGCACTCGGGTGGTGACAGTGCGCTTCGGTTCGATGGCACCGCAGTCCTGGCTTGCTTAAACCATCCTCAGGAAATACTCGTGCACCCGCGTGTCGTTTGTGAGCTCCGGGTGGAATGCAGTCACTAAAACATTACCCTGCCTGGCCGCGACTATCCTGTCACTATACTTAGCTAGCACCTCAACGCCCTTTCCGACTGATTCGATCGCCGGCGCGCGGATGAATACCGCGTGGAACGGTCTTGCCGGATCCGAAAGCCCGTTAAACCCCAAATCGACAGAGAAGCTCTCCTTCTGCCGCCCGAATGCGTTGCGGTCGACGACGGCGTCCATCTTCCCGAGGAACTCCTGGCCAGTTTTTTCCGCGTCGCGCTTGCCGGCCGATGAGCCCTCCTTAGCTAAGAGTATCATCCCGGCGCAGGTGCCAAAGACGGGCTTCCGGTATTTTTCCAGTTCGTTGAACATGCCCGTTTTCCTAAGGAGCTTCCACATCGTCGTGGACTCGCCGCCGCTTATGATGAGGCCGTCGGTCCGGGCAAGCTCCTCCTTGTCGCGGACTATGGAGACACCACCCTTGATGCCGAGGCTCTCCATCGCAGCAATCGTCGCCGCGATGTGCTCTTCAAGGTTTCCCTGCATCCCGAGGATTCCGATTATCATCGGTGTTTTTTCCCGCTCACCCGAAAAAAATAGGATGGTCGCCAAGAAACCCGGCGGGAAGGGCAGGGGGCACAGGATAAAGCCCATCATCGTGGAGATGGGCACCGGCCCGGAGCTCGCACGGGCGCGCTGGCTGCAAAAGCAGTTCAAGAGGGCGAAGATAATCGCGTTCGACGTGCGGGCTCCGAAAAAGCCCGTGCCGAATGGAATAAAGTTCGTCAAGGGCAAAGCCGTCCAGAAACTTAACAAGATGCCGAAGGCCTCGGTGAGCAGGGTCTACGCCGACAATTATTTCTCCAACGAGGCCGGGGTCCTGGGGAAAGAGGGCATGGCGATAAGGCCAAAGACCCTCGGCGCGATAAAGAGGGCGCTAAAGGACGGCGGGGAGTTTCACGTCACGACGCCCGCGTTCCACGGGAGGCTCCTTGCGAAAAAGCTGGCTGAGAGCGGGTTTGTGATAACCAAGAGGCGGCCGGTCCGGAAGGGCGACTTCATGAGCCCGATGGTAAAGGAGGATTTTGAAGAGCTTTCCCGGGGCGAGCACCGCAAGGCAGGGAAGGGGATATGGCCGTACCGGGTGGTGGCGGTGAGGGTGAGAGAGTAGGCGCTTTGCGAATCGTATAGCAGACCCTCAAGCCCCCTTTATCGCGTTCAAGAACTCCTCGACATCTATCCCAATGTCCTTCTTTATTATCTTGTTAAGGAGGCTGCGGTCGATGTCCTCGCCGCCGTGGACGGGCACGATAGTCGTCCTGCCATCGGGATGCTCCAAGAAGACATGGCTCCCCTTTTGCCGAATCGCCGCAAACCCCAGTTTTGAAAGCGCTGCGATGACTTCCTTCCCCGACATCTGAGGCAGCTTCATCCTAGACTGCGACCTTCTGCAGGCCGACGAACTTCGTCTCGATGCGGACCTTCGGGAGGCATTCAGAGTACAACGCTATGGCTTCCTTTGTCCTCTTAAGGAGCTCGTCAATAGTCTTTGCCTGCGTATGGCAGCCGGGCAGCTCGACGACCTCTGAGACCAGGTAGCCGTCCTGGCCCTGCTCGATTATGACATTGTACTCTTTCATGAGTAGGTTAGAGAAGGATGGGATAAAAACGGCGGGCGGGCTAAGAGGTGTAGTGTAAAAACCATATAGGTAAGGGGGATAAGCAGTAGACTGAAGACCGCAGACCCTTAAACTCCCCTGTGCGCCAACTTGTGCTTGTCCTCCATGGTCCTTATGTCCAAACCGGGCATCGCATCGCCGAGACCGGTCGAGACCCTGAGGAGCTCCTTAGGCTTGTCGTAGTGTAAAACCGACTCGACTATCGCCCTTGCCATCTTTTCCGGCTGCTTGGACTTAAAAATCCCGCTGCCGACAAAGACGCCATCCGCGCCCATCTGCATCATGAGGGCGGCGTCTGCCGGGGTAGCTATACCGCCTGCGGCGAAGTTGACTACGGTGAGGCGCCCGAGCTCGGCCGTTTTCTTAACTAATTCGAATGGCACCCGGTATTCGGCGGCCTTCCTCTTCAACGCGTTCTCGTCCTTGGATTTAAGGAGCCTCACAAGCTCGGCTATCTCGCGGTTTATGGCGTTCATGTGGCGCACGGCCTCGACGACGTTGCCCGTCCCGGCCTCGCCCTTCGTCCTTATCATCGCCGCGCCCTCGTGGATGCGCCTTAGGGCCTCGCCAAGATTGCGCGCGCCGCACACGAAAGGGACTGTGAATTTAGATTTATCAATGTGGTGCTCCTCGTCCGCAGGTGTTAAGACTTCTGACTCGTCCACCATGTCAACCCCCATCTCCTGGAGTATCTGGGCTTCCACCGGGTGGCCGATTCGCGCCTTGGCCATGACAGGTATAGTGACAGTATCTAATATCTCCTGCACCTTCGTCGGGTCTGCCATTCGCGCCACGCCACCGGCCGCGCGTATGTCGGAGGGGACTCTCTCAAGAGCCATCACAGCCACCGCCCCCGCTTTCTCGGCTATCCTGGCCTGCTCGGCATTGGTCACGTCCATTATGACGCCGTGCTTCACCATCGAGGCGAAGCCGCGCTTTATCTGGTCGGTCCCTTTCAGCTCTGAAGCCCCGGCAGCCCTTTTCTTGGCCATATCGGAATAATTCGCGGGTATATTTTCAGGTGAGGCTTATAAAACTATATAGTATGGAAGGACTCGCGAGGGAGCTGATAGAATCCATCGTCTCCGGGAAGATTAAGGACAAGGATAGCCTTGTCAGGGAAAAAGCCCGCCTCTGCGAGCAGTATCACCTCTCGAGCTTCCCAAAGAACTCCGAGATACTCCAGTTCGCCGAGGAGGACGAGTACGATGAAGTGATCACACTCCTCCAGAAGAAACCCACAAGGACGATCTCGGGCGTCGCGGTCATAGCCGCGATGACTAAGCCCCACAAGTGCCCACACGGGAAGTGCATCTACTGCCCGGGGGGGGTGGATGCGGAAGTCCCGCAGTCTTATACGGGAAAAGAACCCGCCACCAGAAGGGCTATAATGCACAATTATGACCCGTACCAGCAGGTCCATGCGCGGCTGGAACAACTGGATACAATCGGCCACCCGATAGACAAGTGCGAGCTCATCCTCATGGGCGGGACGCTCCCGTCCCAGCCGTACGTCTACCAGGACTACTTCGTCAAAGGTTGTTTACAGGCGATGAACGATTACTCGGTGGAGCGGCACAAACCGTCTACCGCCGCAGGCAAAGCCGTGAAGAGCGTCAAAGGGATGAGGCTGAAGGCGATGAAGACTTTGGCCCTCGGCTGGAAGAGGATGCCGATAGCCGAGGTCCAGCGCGCGAACGAGCACGCGGAGGTGAGGTGCGTCGGGATGACTTTTGAGACTCGGCCCGATTATGCCAGAAGGAGGGAGGTCGACTTCATGCTCAAGATGGGCGGCACCAAGGTGGAGATAGGGGTCCAGACCCTGAGGGACGGAGTTTACAGGAAAGTGGAAAGGGGGCACACCGTCGCTGATGTCGCCATATCCACTCAGGTGATGAAAGACGCGCTCCTAAAGGTCGGCTACCAGATGATGCCAGGGCTCTTCGCCGACGAGAAACAGGACTACCAGATGTTCAAGGAGATGATAGAGGATGAGAGGTTCAAGCCCGATCTGGTCAAGTTCTATCCCTGTCTTGTATTAAGGGGCACGAAGCTTTACGACATGTGGGAGAAAGGGGAGTATGAGCCGTATAACACCGAACAGGCAGTCAGGCTCCTCGCGAAGGTCAAGAAGATAGTGCCGCCGTGGATGCGCGTCATAAGGATACAAAGGGACATACCGATAGACCTTGTCGTCGCGGGAGTGACGAAATCGAACTTAAGGGAACTTGTCGAGGGCGAGATGAAGAAGCACGGCGACCGCTGCAGGTGCATAAGGTGCAGGGAAGTGGGCCTGCGCATGGCGCGCGACAAGGTCGAGCCCGACGCGGACGCGATAGAGCTCAAGAGGATAGACTACGACGCGAGCGGCGGGGCAGAGACGTTCCTAAGTTTTGAGGATACTACTAATGATCTCCTGATAGGCTTCCTTAGATTAAGGAAGCCAAGCATAGGCGCGCACCGGAGGGAGATGCTCTGCGAGGGCGATGATTGGAAGAAAAGGAAGGAGCGCGCGGGCGAGTCGGTTGATGCACCGCACCCCCCAAGGAGAGACGGGAAGATAGTCTGCGCCGCGGGCATAAGGGAGCTTCACGTCTACGGGCCGATGGTGGAGATAGGGGAGAATGCGCAGGAGAAGTGGCAGCACCGCGGTTACGGGAAGGAGCTCCTTAAGGAGGCGGAGAGGATAGCCTCCGAGGAATGGGGGCTTAACAAGATCAGGGTCATAAGCGGCATAGGGGCGAGGGATTATTACAGGAAGTTCGGGTACAAGCGGGTGGGGCCGTATATGGGGAAAGATTTGGATAATAGGAAGTAGCTTAGCAAGCACGCCTCACTATGTGACTGGCTATAGAAGGTTTTTATTCAACCAGACATCAGAATTGACAATGGCCTCCAAGACCGTCGGGCTGCTGGTTATCGCTGGTGTCCTCTCTATACTGCCGCTGCAAAGCGTTATATTCCACCCGTCAGACCCCAACTGGGACATTTCGCGGAACAGCGGGATAAGCACTTATGTATCCCTGCTGATAATGGTTTTGATATGCTCCCTTATGGCGATGCACTTGCTCAAAGCGCAATCAATGGCGCGGCTTGACATATTCCTGGCCATCCTCGTCAGCGCTTTGATAGGCTTTCATTCCCTGTACGCCGTCGCAATGGCTCTGTTCGGCATTGTATACACCCCGCTGTCCATATTATACTGGGTCCTTGGGTGCATAATACCGTTCGTTCTGACCTATTATGCGGCCCACCTGCTGCTCTCTAAGTGGCTTGGGCACGAAAAGGGCGAATCAAAGAAGGCGGCCATAATCACGGGCATCCTGTGCCACTATGTGATCGTCATCATCCTTCAGAGCTATATCATACACCCCTGGCTGTTCCCAGTGCAATGGATGCCCGGCCCGGCGGCCTCGGCTTTGGGCGGACTCTAAGCCCGTCTTTCATGTCCTCATCTTCCTTAAGTCCCACACCGCAAACGCCACCACTACCACGCCTATCATCCAGTGGTTGAAATACGGGTCCAGCCAAGCGAGGCCGACAGAGCCGTAATTGAACCTTATCTGGTGTAGAAGGAAGGAGTCCGCTATCAGGTACAGGCCCAACAGTATCAGAAGGTAATCAACCAGCTTGTGGGTTTTTTTGTCAATCACTTTAGTCGGGTTGCAATCAGGCTTTCCCCATCATCCTGTCTATTTGTCTGTAGAGCTCTGCGACCGTACCGGTGTTGTCGATGACGACGTCCGCCATCTTCCTGACCTTGTCAAGCTCTTTTTCAGTCGCAGCTTTCTCCTTCTCCTTAAACTCTGAAAGCGTCATCTTCCCTTCGCCCTTTTCCCCCCTCTTCTTGCTGCGCTCGTAGCGAAGCTGGAGAGGCGCGTCGATGAATATCAGCTTGTTGTGCGGGAACTTCTTTAGCATCTCCGCCTCGTTGACGTACCTTATCCCGTCTATCAGGCGAAGCTCCGACTTAGCCGCCTTTAGGTCCCCCTCCATCGCGCCGACAAGGACTTCTGCGCCCAGCTCGGCGCGCAGCCCCTTGCCCAATTTTTGCAAATTCTCGCGGGTGATCGGCAGGGAAAGGCGCTTAAGGATGTCGCTCAGTATGTCCGAATAGATGAACTGCTGGGCCTTGTACTTCTTCTTCAGGTGGGCGGCTGCGGTCCCTTTCCCGGAGCCTATGCGGCCGGAAAGGCCGATGACTAGTATCATTTTGTTTCGGATAGTCTGGTGCTTATTTTCGGTATTATTAACAGGTTGGCGCCTTTGTGCGGCTAAATGCCATCCTTATTGTTTTTTAGCCGGGCTTATTAAATTAGCACGATGGCCGATTTCCTGGGATGCCTGGACAATGAGTTCGTGGACGAGGAGGAGGGCAGGGACGCGAAGACAAAGCGCGAGGACTACCTGCACTGGGACGACTACTTCATGGGAATAGCCCTTTTATCCGCCCAGAGGAGCAAGGACCCGAGCACCCAAGTCGGCGCGTGCATAGTCGACGAGAATTTGAAGATCGTGGGCATAGGCTACAACGGCTTCCCAAGGGGCTGCAGCGACGAGGTCCTGCCCTGGGCGAGGAAGGCGAAGGATGTCAAAGAAACAAAATACCCGTACGTCGTCCACGCCGAGGTCAACGCGATACTGAATTCCACGGTCAAGCTGGGCAACGCGAAGATGTATGTCGCCCTCTTCCCGTGCAACGAGTGCGCGAAGATGATAATCCAGGCCGGGATAAAGGAGATAATCTACCTTAGCGACAAATATGCCGGCACCGACTCGGTCGTCGCGGCGAAGAGGATGCTCGAGATGGCCGGGGTGAAACTGAGGAAGCTCAAGCCCAAGGTGAAAGACCTGAAGATAGCGTTCACGTTCTAGCCGCTTGGCAAAGCCTCGTGCGCCCACTCAGCCCCTTAAGCTTTTTTACCGCCCAAAGGCAAACTAAACATGGCAAAGGAAGGCACCGACTGGGAGTACGAAGTCGCGTACAAGATACTCGACCTCTATGTGAAGGAGCTGACCGAGAGGAAAGACAAGAGGATGCTCGACATCGAGGGCCTTGTCGAATCCTATTTCTACATCCTCGGCCGCCTCAAGGTAGGCTCTCACGAGGTCGACCAGATAGTAAAGGCTGTGCGCGACGATTTGCGCAAAAACCCGGAGGGCCCCGCCGATAGCGGGCTCAGGGACGCAGTCGGCAAGAAGAAGATGAGCGCCGGTTTGCTGAAGGCGTTAGAGGGCATGTGAGGCCCAAGAGAACTAGGGTGTAATTATTCTGGGCAGCCGCAGCAGTCAAAAACATCTAAAGCGGCTACATCACGCCCATGCACGCCTCGTCCCAGGTGCATTTCTCGGTGTGGAGTTCGAAGTGGTCTTTGCAGTTGCCCTGCAAGAAAGGCTTCCCGCTCAGTTCGCACACCACACTGCTGCAAACATCGTATTTCCATCGGCAGTAGTTGCAGTGGTGCTTATCGCCGTCGGAGTCACACTCCCCGCCGGTGCCCTTGCCCACAGAGAACCATCCCTCTACGCAAACATCGTATTTACCGCAACTGCGGTCCACGCCCAGCGGGCCGGTGTTCCCGGCCGCCAGCTTCCAGATGAAGCCGCCCCCGGGTTCCCCGGGGTACCCGGCCCCCTGGTGGTAGTTGAACAAACAGGTCCACTCCTCGGTGGGGCACGCCTTTATCATGCCCCAGTCCTCGTCCCCGTCGCACATGGCGTACAGCTCGCTGGCGTTGTACCAGCCGTATTCAAGCTCCGACGCCGATGTGTCGGGCCCTTCAGAGCTAGACCCGCCGGTGCCCTTGCCGCGCTCCTCCGCCGTGCCGTAGAATGCCCGCTCCCCTATGCCCCGGCAGTAGAGGAAATCGTCGGTGCCGACGAGCCCGTCCTCGTCGTACACCCTGTCGCACGGGAAATTCTCATCGCAGGTGCAGTCCTCATCTTTCTCCCCGTTGCAGTTGTTGTCCAGGCCGTCGTGGCATATCTCCAGCCCGTAGCGGCTTAAGTTCTGCATCTCCACATAGCAATACGGGCAGAACTGGGCTATGCCCCCCTCGTTGTCTTTCGCCAGGGCGTCTATGCAAAGGTAGTCGTCCTCGGTCAGCGCGCCGTCCTGCGTCACGTCGGCGCATTCTAAGACCGCATCCTGCTCAACTCTATCGTTCAGTATCCAGCCCTCTATCAGCACGTCACTCGCGGTGATGGCGCCGTCCTGCGTCAGGTCGCCGGGCGTGCCGTTGCAGCCGAATCCGTAGACTACGAGGCACGCAACCGGTATCGCCGAGCTGCCGGCGATGGCCTGCAGGCACTGCAAATCGGCCGAATCCAGCGCCCCGCTCCCGTCAAAGTCCGTCACGTTGAGCAAAGCCGGGTGCGGGTCAACGCCGAATCCGGCCGCGCCCACGATTCTCCCCATGACGGCGACGTCTGTCTGGCCTATGCCTTCGTCGTCGTCCAGGTCACCGGGCTCGCCCAGCGAGATGTTGAAGCAAAAGCCGCCGTTCATCCGCCGGGAGCAGTCCGTCGCCCCCGTGTCCCCAAGCCACTTGGTGGCCACTACGTTCACCAGGCAGGCCTCGTCGTCAATATCGACGTCCCCGTCGTTGTCCATGTCGCCGCAGCCCGCATACTCGTTCCGCTCGACCTGCGACGGCACCTTCTTGAAGAAATCGCCGAAAAGGCTTATGTCATAAGACGCGGCGACGCAGTCATCGTTCCAGTCCCCGCGGCCGGCGTCCGGTTCCAAACAGTGCATTATGTCCTGGCCGCCGCTAAGGGTCATGCCGCTCCTTATGCAGGATATTATCTCGGCCTCGGCATACGTCTTCTTGCCACGGTAGTCATACACGCACTGCCTGGCCATCGGCCGGTCCTCGCAATCCCCAACCTCGCATTCAGATGCCCTTGCCTTTGACGTGTCGACGACGAATATCTCCAGCTCCGCGAGCCCGGACGCCCCGAGCAGGAGCCCTATCTTGTATACGCCCTCGTGGGGCGGGGCGAACAGCGCGACCGTGTATGTCCGCAGGCGCTGATCCCATGCGAGCGCAGACGTCTGCCCGTACAAGACCGCCTTTATATTGGCAAGGCCCTCCACGTCCTTCTCGCCCTGCTTGACCCTCACATTCACGGTGAACGTCTCCTTGGGCTCCAGTATCTTCGGGCTCGCGCTCTGCTCGGAGGTGACGCCCGGGCGCGACAGCTCGGTGTCAAAGGAGATGGTGAAATTCTGCTCGTATATGACGCCCCCCTCTATCCTCTTGAGGTATATCTCCGCCCGGTGGCCGCCCGGGTAGGGGGTGTTCACGATGACCGTATAGTTCCCGCCTGAACCTGTGAGCTTGGGCCGTTCCGGCAGCCAGATCCCGCCATCAAGATAGTAAACCCCGACGTCGCTGGCGGTCGGCGAGTCCAGCGGCGTGCCGTTGAAGAGGATGCTCATGCCTATCTCGATGGGCGGCGTTTCGTCCATTATCGCATAGGGGGTGAGCTCGAAGTAGCTGTTGCTCACGGGCATGACGTTAACCCCCACTACTTTCATGCCCTTCCTGCCGTCATATAGCGCCAAGACCGCCAGGTCGTAGGTGCCGGGCGCATCGGGCGCTGCGCACGATGCCTTCCATACGCCCCCCGAGATCGCCGCCCCGCACGGCTGACCCGCCAGCTCGAAGCTGACGTTGGACTGCTGCGTCACGTCGGTCTGCCCGTAGAGGATCCTTGAGACGCTCGCCGCGAAGGGCCTCCCGGCGGCGGCCGGGTTCGGGAACGTCAGCGCGCCGAATGTGAAGTTGTATTCCGGCGGCTCGGGAGGCTGCAGCGTGATTGTTACGGACTTGTTCTCGCCCGGGCCCGCGCTGTACTGCTTGGACCTGTAGTTTGAATACGCCTCCAGGTTCGATACGGTGAAATAGAAGGGCTTTGACGCCCCGACCGGCACGAACTCGGTGTAGCCGGAGGGTGCCGGGAGGAGCGCGCCCCCATACCCCGAGCCGTATACCTTAGTGCCGTTGGCCGTCCAAAGCTCCACCGTGGCGTTGGCGGTCAGAATCCTGCCGGCCTTGTCCAACACCCTTGCCCTCGCGTTGCCAATCTGCGCGCCGCAAGTGACTTTTAGGTTTAGCGTGTTGGGCCCCGCATCCAGGGCAATGCTTGCACTGGCGCCCACACAGCCCGTTTCGAGCGCTGAGGCGAAAACGGTCGCGCCGGCCGAGAGCTGGAACTCGGCGCATCCGACCGAAAGCGGCTTTTGCCCCAGCTGCTCGCCGATAAGGGAGTGCACCCTGGCCGAGCCGTTGACGGGCTTGCCGCCCTGGTCCCGGACGCACACGCTCAGCACTGCAGGCTCCGGCGCCGAAGCGCGCATCTGTACTAGTAGTTCCCTTTCCTCGCCAAAACCCAGCATGGTCGGGCTCGCCCTGCCGTCGTACTGCCCATAGCCCGCCGCATCGGCGATGACCGCATACCAGTTGCCCGAATCAAGGGAGAACGAGCCCATTCCCGCTATCGGCTTGGCGGCGGCTATCGTGTGCGCATTGCCGTTGGGTATCACGACGGTGACGTTTGCCCTGATGAAAGACCCGGCTTCATCCCTGACTGTGAGCCTCAGGGTGCCCTTGGGGGTCTGCGGCTTGTCGAAGAAATCGGCCGGCAGGCTCACCGGGATCGTCACGGTGCCCGCGTCAAGGGGGTACGGGTCCGATACTGCCGTCTTCCCGTTCAACGGGTTCCTGACGGCGGCGGTCACGCTGTGGCCGGATATGCCGCCGAAGGTGAACTCGCTCTTCTTTCCCTCAGAAGAGCATATCTGCCCGCCGTCCGCATCGTTGAGGCTGACAAATAGCGAAGCTGGGACCTGGCCGGCTATTTTCACCACAACGGTCTTTAGATTTTCCGAAGGGGGGCAATCCGCCAGGCACGACAACGAGGTCTCGGGGGCATCGCATGCGCCGTCGCCGCACAGCGGTTCGGCCTCAGATGCCGCCGGGCCGCTTGGCCAAAGAAGGATGACCGATATTATTAACAGCGCGAGTATGCCCAATGGAAACAATATCGCGGGTATGCGGTGCTCGTCAAAAAAGCCGTCAAGGCGGGCGGCTTCCAGGGCGCGCCATGAAAAGTCGTCCAGCTTCCCGAATGGGGGCATGGGGAATTAAATGGAGGTGCATTAAAAAGGGCTAATGGCTAATGCCTTGCCGCGGCACGACAATCCCGTCATCCCGACGCGTGGTCCGAGTACCTGGTCCTGCCGGTGAGTATGTGCCATACTACACGGTAGTCGTCCTCGTACCTCGTCCCGTAGTCCATGTGTATCAACGGCCTCTGCGACTGGTCGGCGCCCGAAAACTCGACTATGAGGTAGCAAGTGCCGTAGTGGCCGCCCTTCATGGAAAAGCCGTATGAATGGGTGTTTTGTATGGAGCCGCCCCTGTCATCCCCCTCCTCGATGACGTACAGGCCGTCGGGGTCCTTCGCGAGATAGACGCGCGAGATGCCTTTTGCATCGTACCCCTCGGGTATGTAGACCGCAAGCAGGTGGGTGCTGGCAGACTCCGGCTTCCAGAGGAGGTACAGCTCGTAGCGGTTGTCAAAAGTCCCTTCCCCGGACTCCAGGCCGCCAAGGCTGCCCATGCACAGGCCCTCGGCCGGGCAGACCTCGGATTCGCCGCCCTCGCCATCGTCGCAGCCGCCCATGCCCCCGCCGCTCGGCCCGCACTCTTCCTTCTGGCATACGTCGAATTCGAAGCGGCAGTAGCGGCATTTTTTCTCATAGATGAGCTTGCAGTTCGAGCCTGAAGATGTGCCCACCGAGTTCCACCCGGTATGGCAGTCCGGCGCGTCGTGGCAGTCGTATGTCGCGCCCAGGGGGCCTATGTTCCCCTCCGCGCTCATCCACCTAAAGCCCTTCATGTCGTTTATCTCCGATGCGCTTGTCGTCCCGCCGCCCTCTTCTCCGCCGCCCTCGTTGTTCTCTATCCAGTCTTCCGTATTCCCCGAATTGTGCGAGAAGCCCGGCAGGAAGTTGAAGAGGCACGTCCATTCCCCGCCCCCGCAGTACATTATGTTGCCCCAGCCCTCCTCGCTGCACATGCCGTCGACGTCGTCTATCGGGTTCCAGTCAAAGCCGCCCTCGGGCTCATCATCCTCGTCTTCCTCTTCGTCCTCGGTCGCCCCCGCCGCCCACTGGCTGAAGTCCCGCTCCCCGAAAGCCGTGCATACGGCGAAATCGTTCGTCTCCGGCAGGCCGTCGATGTCGTAGAGTTTTGAGCACGACTGCCCGTCGTCGCAGGTGCAGTTCTCGTCCGTATATCCGTTGCAGTCGTTGTCAAGGCCGTCGTGGCATATCTCCTGCCCGTAGCGGCCGAGGGCCTGCAGGTCCCGCGCGCAGATGCCGCAGAACGGGGAAGTGAGCGTTATATCGCCATTTATGGTACCGTCCATGCAGAAGTAGTCCTCATCGTCGACGACCGCATCATTGTTCATGTCGGCGCACTTGAACACGGTCGTTGAATCGACCCTGTGGTTGACTATCCAGCCTTCTATCATGAAGTCCGTGTCGTCTATCTCCCAGTCCCGCGTGAGGTCGCCGGGGGCGTATGTCCCGTTCGGGTAATCTGGCCCCGGGCCGGGCTTTGTCGCGCAGCCGAAGTCGTAGATGGCAAGGCATGAAATCGCTATGTTCTTCCCATTCACTATGCTGTCAAGGCAGTCGTAATCCTTTATATCCACATTGCCGCTCATGTCAAAGTCGGTGATGTTGAGCAGGAACTCGTCGGGCGTGACGCCGTAGCCTGCAATGCGGACGACGTCCCCCATTATCCCGAGGTCCGCGGCGTCCATGTTGCCGCTGCCGTCAAGGTCCCCGGGCTCGCCCACGCTTATGTTGAAGCAGAAGCCGCCCCGCATCGAGCTTGCGCAGTCCTCGTCGCCGTAGTCGCCGAACCACTTGGTGGAGAGGATGTTGGTTATGCAGTCATAGTCATCCTCGTCGGCGTCACCGTCGTTGTCCATGTCCCCGCAGTAGCGGTACTCGTTGCGCTCCTCCTGCGAGGGTATCTTGGTGAAGAAGTCGTTCATCAGGCCGAGATCCGAAGAGGTCAGCATGCAGTCCGTGTCCCAGTCGCCGCGGCGGGCGGAGGCCGACAAACAGTGGGTCACGTCCTGCGAGCGTATCATCAGGCCAGTGCGTATGCAGGTCACCACGTCGCTCTCGGAGTAGGACTTCTTCGAGTCGTACTCCGCGACGCACTCCCTCACCATCGGCCGGTCGACGCACTTCTTTATGTCGCAGTCGTCCGCGCGGCTCTTGCCGGTGTCGACGACGAATATCTCAGTGTAAGCTATCCGCTCCTGCTCTATGTAGAACTCCAGCTTGTAGATGCTCTCGTATTCGGGGGCCTTAAGCGAGACCGCGTAAGCCTTCTGCGCCGAGTCCCACGGCATCGATTTCGTGGTTTCGGCAAGCCCTACCTTTAGGTTGGCAAGGCCCTCGATAGCCTTCCCGCCCTGGGTTATCCTCAGGTAGGCGGTGAAACTCTCTTCCGGCTCGAGTATGCGCGGGCTCGCGCTCACCTCGGTCGATACGGCAACCTGCGACGGCTGGGAGTCGAAGGTGATGGTGAAATTCTGCTCATACACAGCATCGCCCACCGTCTTCATCAGGTATATCTCCGCCCGGTGGTCGCCGGGGAAAGGCGTGTTTGCGGCGATCGTGTACAATCCGTCGGCGCCCTTGAGGGCGGGCTTGTCCAAAGCCCATATCTTGCCCGGCACGTAGTATATGCCGACGGAGCTCGCATCGGGCGCGGCCAGCGGGGTCCCGTTGAAGGTTATGTCCATCTCGATGTCTATCGGCGGCTGGACGTCGAGGATAGCGTGCGGGACCAGCTCAAAGTAGCTGGACGCGCCAACCGCGAATACCTTGACCTGCTGGGTCTTGCTGCCCGCCCTGCCGCTGTAAAGCGCGTTGACCGCGAGATCGTAGTCCCCGGCCAAATCGGGGGCCTGGCACTCGGCGGTCCACACCGAGCCCTTAGACACTGCGCATGGCTGGGCGGCGAACTCCACCGTGACGTTGGCTAAGGAAGTCACGTCCGTCTGGCCGTAGAGGACGCGCGATACGGTCACCTTAAATGTGTCAAGGGCGACTACGGGGCTTGGATAAGCGATGCCGCTGAACGAGAAGTTGTACACCGGGGGTTCAGGTATGGGGAGGTCGAGGGTGACCGTCTTGTTGGCGCCGGGATTTACGCCGTACTTCGACGAGGTGAATGCCGAGTAGCCGGCGACCCCGGTCACGGTGAAGTAGACCTTCTTTGACGAGTCGGCGGCGACGTACTCGGTGTACCCGGTTGGCGCCGCCAGGAGCGAGCCGCCAAAGCCCGATCCGCTTATCTTCCGGCCGTCCGACGAGAAAGCCGTGACAGTGGCCTGGCGGGTCACGTCGGTCTCGTTGGCCGTGACCTTCACCCTCACCTGCCCGACCTGCGGGCCGCACGTCAAATTCAGGCTGACAGCATTCGAGCCGGGGGCGAGCGCCACCTCTTTCGCGGCGCTTGAGCATCCGGGTGAGTCAAAAGACACCTCCACCCTCGCACCCGACAGTAGGCTGAACTGCGCGCAGCCGGATATCAGGGGCGCCGTGCCGAGCGAGTCGCCGCTCAGCGACGATACGCCGACGCTGCCCTCGAGCGCGCTGCCCGCGGAGTATGCGCATGCCCTGAGCGAGGCCTGAACGGGCGCGGGCACCAGCGGGTCCATCTGCGCAATGATCTCCCTCTGCGCGCCCTGCTCGACGTTTATCGGGCTCTTCCTGCTGTCATACTGGGCATAGCCCTCGGCGTCGACGATTATCGCATACCACTTGCCGGCGTCGACTGTGAAGAAATCACTGCCCGGCACCGACTTCGTGCTGACTATCGTGTGGGATGAGCCGCTTGGTATCACAAGGGTGACCTTTCCGGTGACCGAAAAGCCGGATTCTGCATCCTTGAGCGTCACGCGGACAACGCCCTTGGGGATCGCTGTCTGCTCGAAGAATCCCGACGGCATTGCGACAGTTATCTCCGTTTCCTTGCCTTCAAGCGATATCAGGTCCGACTGCGCAGCCTTGCTGTTCTTCGGGTTTGACACCACCGCGCGGGCGCTGTCGCCGGACAGGCCCGAAAATGTGAACGAGCTCTTCTTCCCGCTGGAAGCGGCAAGCCGGACACCCTCGGCATCCTCGATGCGGACGTCGATGCTGGCATCCACCTGCCCGAATATCAAGACCTTTACTGTCTTGAGGTCGCCCTCCTTCTTCGCGCAGTCCTCGGGGCAGGATATCAAATCCTCGTCCCTCGCGGGCTCGCACGCCCCGTCGCCGCAGAATATCTCGGCCTGGGGGGCGCCCGGCGGCCCGGAGGGCTGGGATATGAGCAGGAGCACCGCTACAAGCAGGATTATTATGGCGAGGGGCAGCACCAAGGCGGGTATCCTATACTGCTCAAACACGCCGTCGAGGCGCGTCTTCTCGACAAGCGTCCACGAGAAGCCGTCAAGCGACTCCTTAAGAGGCATAAGGAGATTAATGCCGGGGGGAATAAAAGCCTGTATATCATAAATGCCCATATGGAAGAAAATCCCATATGGAAGAAAAGCCCATATAACTTAACTATGCTGGGGAGATCGCACAATAACTATGCCGGGGGGATCGCACAACAGGGAGGTATCCGGGCTGCATGAGGGGATTAGCCGCACTCACACCGCCCACATCAGTATGGCGGACCAGAAGGGGGATATCGCTATCGCGAGCGGGAACGCGGGGGCGAACCTTATGCCCCACTTTATCCGGATCTTCTTTGGCAGCTGCTTGCGCGAGGCGCGTATGGCCTTTATGGCCTCTTTGGTCAGACCGTCCATGTCCCTGCTGCTGGCCAGCTTCTTGCCGCGGATGACGAGGTCTTCGGCCACAAGGTCGCCCTCGCGCAGCTCTTTAACGGTGACTTCCCTTTGCATGGCTATCTCCTCTACGCTCCTCGTGAATGCCAGGAGGGGGTAATATATCGCCGGCAGGGCAAGTGCCAGCATCATCACATAGCTGTGGGGCTTTGCCATTATGAACAGCGAAACGGCTATGACGACGCCCAGTACGGCTATGAACCAGTTCTTCCGGACCCTGCCGCCGAAGAGGGAGAATACCTTCATATGCGTTACGGCAAGTATGAATGCGTAGGTCAGGGAGTATGGGATCGCGATCACCGAGAGGGCGACGAAGAACCCGAAGAACGCTGGGAATATCGCCGCTGAGCCCATTATGGACGGGGCCGCAATCCCGCCGAGCGCGGCGCCTATGCCCGCTATCAGCTTGGCATCGCCCCCGCCCCAGCCGCCGGTGTAGAAGAGGAGCGCGCCAAATGCGAAGAATATTGCTGCCACTGCCGCGCCGTCAAGGAAATAAACATAATCCCCCAGCATCACCGAGAACGCCGCCCGCATAGCGAGCGCGGCTGCCACAAGCCCTATGCTGAACTTGTCCGGTATCTCGCCGGTCTTCAGGTCGAAATATGACGCCACGACCGAGAAGCCCATGGCTGTGGAGAGCATGAACAGGTTCGCAGTCGGGATGTCGATCATCGGGGCCATGTTTTCGGTTTTTGCGATTTGTGCGCTCGGCGGATCTCCAGCTTATCTGTAAACTTCAGTCTTCACCCCAGCCTTCTTCGCGGCGTCGGCGAACCACGCCTGCTTGCCGGATATGTAAAGCACGGTCTTTGTCTTCTTGGCGACAACAAGCTCGCACGCCTGGCCCTCACTTATCGTCAGCTCGTACAAAAGCTTGGCCGCCGCCGAGAGCTCCTGTTCATTAAGCTTCACAGGGGTCAAAAACGGTTCCGGCGCGGCGAATGCCACATATATAAGCCCCTTGCCGGGCGCAATGCGGTCCTTAACCGGGTAAAGCGCGTTTGCGGCCTTCTGCTGGTCATAGAGCCCGCGGCTCATGGACGCTTTCCTCGGCTTTCCCCCGCCGCCGAAAAGGAATACGAACATTTTGTCAGTCGAACGATGTGAAGGATAAGTTAGTGTTATGCGCTCATAGGTTTGTGTTATGCGCTCATAGGTTTGTGTTATGCGCTCCGAATGGAAGCACGCGGATCACCGCCTGCGCTTCTTTTTCACCGCCGCGAAGCCCGAAACCCCCGCGAGCTCGGCCGGCGCGGAAGAGCCAAGGCCCGCCGCTATCCTGAGCTTCACCCTCTCGCCTTTGGCGACCGCCATGCCGCGCGGGTTTGAGACCGCATAATCCGCCTCCCTAACCCTCGAGAATAGGTCGTTTTTCACGTGCACGCCGACCCATCCCTTAGTCGAGAAGAGGACAGTCCCGTAGCAATACCGCCGGCCCACGAAGTACTTGAGGGCGATTGTCATCAGTATTATCACCATCACAAGGCCAAATACCGTGTACATCGAGCCGAAGTCCATTGCTGAGAGCGGGACGGACTTTATGACCAGTATCAGCACCAGGAAGACCGCTTCATATGCGATGAAGACGAATGCGTACTTCTTCCAGTCCTCCGGGTAGTCGCGGGCGAACTCGCCCCGGGCTATCGGGAATTGGAGCAGGAACAGGGCCGCCGCGGGGATGAGGAGCAGCGGCTCCAGCAGGAACGCGAATGTTATCAGGAAGAGAAATGCAGTCATCAGCACCTGGAGCTTTGCAAGCGAGTTCATGCGGATAATAACGAGGCCGGAATAAAAAACACCGCGCGGGGCGGGGCAGCCCCCGCAAGGGCTCTCTGCCGGCCGGGCCCCGCTTTTAACCCCCAAGAGGGAAAAATACCTGTGGAAACTGAGAGCATTCCCGATATTGCGCGAGAAGCGGGGCAGGATGCCGAGCATCAAACGCCCAGCCAGGGCGCCGGCCAGCAGGCGCCTGAGCATGGCGGGCACCACGCCCCCGGGCACGGCGCCGGAGAGCAGGCGCCGGGGCACGAGGGCGCAGGCAGCCTCGCGCCGCAGGAGACCAAACGGCTTGTGGAAGCAATCGAGGCGGGCATCAGGGATGGCAGGACCCTTGAGTCCCTAAAGAAGGCCATGGAGGATGTCGGGTACAAAGAGGCCGAGATAAGGGGGATAGTGTCAAAGGTCGACAGGGCGAAGACCATAAGGAGGGCGTCGAGGAAAAAGAAGCCCCGGCACAACACCGGCTGGATAGCGGCAGGGGTTGCAACACTCGCGGTGGTAATACTCGTATCGTACATAGCAGTCATCGAGCCCTCGCAGAGGCCGCAAGGCATTGAGGGCGGGATATTCGAGGAAGCCGGCCTCACCAAGAACACGACTGCGGGCAGGATATGCTACGTCATTAACGAGAGCATCAAGCAGAAGATGATAGACTCGGGGGCCGAGTGCGACAAGTGGTTCCTGATCAAGGAGATATAAGAGATAGCAATAAGGGATTCTTGCAAGCATCAGTCATGCGAGCTTCGCGTTCCTTATGAACGCCTTCATCTTCTCCGGGTCCTTCAGCCCTGGCTCGTACTCGACGCCGCTCGAGACGTCGACCGCATAAGGCCTGACTCGCCTCACTGCGTCGGCGATGTTTTCCGGTTTTAGGCCGCCCGCCATGATGACCGGCCTCTGCGAGAGGTTCCTCATGACGGCGGCTATCGACCAGTCATAAGTCTTTCCCGTGCCGCCTATTTCCTTCCCGGCCTTTGTGTCAAGAAGTATGTAATCCGCCATCTCGCCGAGCTTTGACAGCCTCGACTTGAGCGCGTCGGTGACGCCCTTAAGCTCGGCATCTATTGATATATTAGCTATCACCGTCGGGACGAGCTCCTTTATCTCAAAGTATTCATCGAAAGTGAGAGGCGCGTGGAGCTGGAGGATATTGGTCCCCGCGGCCTCGAAGCTGTTTATTATCTCGTCCACATCCTGCGAATGGGTGACTAAGACCGTGGGGACTATCGGCCCTATCTCGGTGATTATTCTGGCTATCTCATCCGGCGTGAGATACCGCGGGGAGTTCTCCGCATTCACAAAGCCCAGTAGGTCGGCCCCTAAATCCATCGCCAGGATGGCGTCCTCGGGATTCGTCAAACCGCAGATCTTGACAAAGGTCATCGTCTATATCGTCTATAGGGAATACGGGGCGTCACTTCTCAACCAATTCATTAACCGCCTTCTCCAAATCGGGCGCAGTCATCAAGCTGCTCCCCACAAGCGCGGCATCCGCGTATTTCAGGACGAAATCCAAATCAACCCGCGACTTCACCCCGCTCTCCGAGACCTTCAGCTTGCCCGCCGGGAGTTTGGCAGACAGCTCTTTTGTCGTATTCAAATCGACCTTCAGGTCCCTTAGGTTGCGGTTGTTTATCCCGATGAGGTCCGACCCCGTCGAGAGGGCGAAGTCTATCTCCGAGGCGTCGTGGATTTCCACCAAACATTCCATCCCGAGCTTCTTCGCACGGTCGTAGAACGTCCCGACGTCCTCGCCTAAAACAGATACCATCAGGAGCACCGCATCCGCGCCGTAGTGCTTGGCCTCAAGGAGCTGGTACTCGTCGACTATGAAATCCTTCCGCATTACAGGTATCTTCGTCGAGACCTTCGCCTCCATCAAGTTTTCCAGACTGCCCTGGAAGTAAAACGGCTCGGTCAGGACAGAGAGGGCGCACGCGCCGCCCTTCTCCATCGCCTTCGCGGCCTTCGCGGCGTCTATGCCGCTTGCCAGCATCCCCTGGCTCGGGGACGCTGGCTTTATCTCGGTTATCAACGCGTTCTTCGACCGCTTCGCCTTTTCGATAGACTCCTTAAGGCTCCGCGTCTTGGCCTCGAGGTTGAAGAGGGCCGCGGGTATCTTGCGCTTGCGTATCTCCAGCTCGACGCGGGTCTTCGCGACTATTTTTTCTAAAACGGTCTCTTCCATCTTATGGGTTTGATACTTCAACAAGTTTTTCCAGCGCCCGCAACGCTTTCCCCGAGTCGATGCTCTTCTCTGCCAGGACGATGCCGTCCTTCAGGCTCTTCGCTTTTCCTCCGACGTATATCGCGGCCGCGGCATTGAGCACAACGATGTCCCTCTTAGCCCCTTTCTCCTTGCCCGAAAGGATGCGCTTAATGACATCCGCGTTCCCCTCCGGGGTCCCGCCCTTCAGGTCTGCCGGCTTTGCCTTTCTGAGGCCCACACCCTCGGGCTTAAGGAAGAATGTAAGTATCGAGCCGCCCCTAAGTTCGGAAACCTTTGTTTCCCCCAAAGTGGATATCTCATCCAGCCCGTCCATCCCGTGGACGACCATGGCGTGCTCTACGCCCAGCTCGTGAAGCACCCTCGCCAGTTTTTCAGTCAGCTCCGCGTCGTACACCCCCAGCACCTGCCGCTTCACCTCAGCCGGGCTGATGATCGGGCCGAGGATATTAAAAACAGTCCTAGTCGCGAGCTGCTTCCTGGCTTCAGCGACGTGCTTCATCGCCCCGTGGTAAGAGCGCGCGAACATGAAGCCTATTCCGGCGTTCTTAATGCACCTGATTACGCCCTCGGGGCCGAGGTCTATCTTCACCCCAAGTTTTTCCAAGACGTCCGCGGAGCCTGAAGAAGACGACACTGCGCGGTTGCCGTGCTTCGCCACGGGAACCCCGGCACCTGCTGCGACGAAAGCGGCCGCTGTGGAGATGTTAAACGTCTTTACCCCGTCGCCCCCCGAGCCGCACGTGTCGACGAGCGAATCCGCCAAACTCTTCGGCTCGATTGTGACGCGTGTCGCGAATTTCCTTAGGACTTTTGCAAAAGCGGTTATCTCCCCGGCCGTTTCCCCTTTCTCCTTCAGCCCTAAGAGGAACATCTTTATCTCCTCGTCTGAGACCTTGCCGGACATTATCTTCTGCATCGCGTCCGCTGCCTCTTTCCCGGTGAGGTCCTGCCCTGCGTCCAGCTTTGCGAGGATCTGTTCCATGAGTTCCAGCTAGATTATACGATGAATTATATTAAACGGCTTTGCACCCCCTACAACGGATTTTTATGCGCCCAGCCGCTAATATCACCGGCCCGGGTCTTAAATACTTTATCTCCTTATAGCAGTGCGCCCGCTCGGGTGGCCCGCACATGCGTGCGCGCCCGTCATGCGCATCCATTCAACATGGGGGTAGGAAGGATAATAGGCACGACGTCGCTGAAGAAATACCTCTTCGCCGTGACTAAAGAGGGCGAGAGGTTCGCGAGGAAGGACGACTTCGTGTCTGCGGTGGAGCCCGTGACCGGCAAGGAGGTCATCGGCATAATCAAGGAGGTGACCGCCTCAAACCAGCTTTTGCCCGACGAGTTCGCCCGCGAGAGCGCGATGAGCGAGTTCGTCGAGAGCTACGGGCTTGACGACGGGGAGTACCTTGTGGGGATAGTCGATGTCCTCGGCCACCTTGACGCGGATACGGGCGGCCTTGAGCTTCCGAAATACAGCCTGCGCCCGGCAAGCGAGGTGTCGATGACAAAGGACGAGACCATCGCAAGGCTCCTTGAGGTCCCCGGGAATAAGGCGATACCCGTCGGCTGCGTAGCGACGAGGCCTAAAGTTGACGTCCAGCTTGACGCTAACAAACTGGTCGGCACCCACTGCGCGATACTTGCGATGACAGGGGCCGGGAAGTCTTACACTGGGGGCGTGATTATAGAGGAGCTCCTTAAGAAAGGCGGCGCCATCGTGGTCTTCGACCCGCATGGAGAATACAAATACCTAGGCTACAAGAGCGACGGGAGCGAGTCCGAGATCAATGAGAAAGTCAGGGTCCTCGGGATAGGGAGGCTGGCGGAAAAGAGGCTTAAGATGAAGGCGAGCGGGCTGACGGCCGAGGACATCGCCGCGATGGCCGCCGGGACGACCGAGACCCAAAGGGACATGCTCTACGCCGTCATAGACATCTGCGCCGAGAAGAAGCGGGACTACACCCTGCGCGACATGACAGAGGTGCTCGGCATGGTCCTTGAGGCAAAAGGGAATGAGAAGGGCGGCGACAACGGGGATGAGATAACCATCAGCAGCCTTGAGTCCGACGTCCTGAAGCTTGCGAAGAAGGCGCATGCGTCGACGACGTCCGCATTGCTCCGCAGGCTGGAGAACCTCCAGAGGTCCGGCCTCATCGCCGAGGACGAAACAAAGCTTGGGGAATTGATTTCCACCAACCAGGTTACCGTCATAGATCTATCCGGCGTCCCAGAGTCGATAAAGGAGATAGTCGTCTCGGCCCTCGCGAGAAAGATATTCTACGCGCGGATGAACCACGTGAACGACGCGATGGGCGAGAAGCTCGAGGTCCCCTGCCTGATGGTGCTCGAGGAGGCGCACAACTTCGTCCCGAGGGAGTTTGAGAAGGAGATAGTCTCGCGGGGGATATTGAGGAGGATAGCCCGCGAAGGGAGGAAGTTCGGGGTGGGGCTGTGTTTGGTGTCTCAGCGGCCTTCGCGTCTCGACCAAGATGTCCTCTCCCAGTGCGGCACGCAGATAATCATGAGGATAGTCAATCCCCTCGACCAGGACTTCATCAGGAAGTCGGCAGAAGCGGTCACCGAGGACGTGATTCGGGACCTGCCGGGGCTTGGTAGGGGCGAGGCGATAATCACCGGCTCCGCGATAAACTTTCCGATGCACGTGAAGATCAAGAAGAGGGACACAAAGCCCGGCGGGTGTGATATAGATATAATAGGAGAGTGGAACCGGCCCGTCGTGAAGCCGGGCTCTGCAGGCCGAAAGTAAGGCGTTAAAATTCTTAGGAGTACGCATCGGGTTAGATTCTTTAGAAGTAGGGGCCCGGCGCCTTGCGGCGCCGCGGGCTTTCAGGCTTTCGCCTGCATTGGGGGTGGTAAGTGTGCGGCCCGTTAGGGCCTGTCGCGGCTTGTCGCCGCGGGTTCTGGGTGGGTTGTGCTTGGGTGCTGGCTCTCTAATGTTCTTGGGTTGTGCTTGGGGTTTTGACAGCTTTCTTGGGTTGTGCTTGGGAGATTTGGGTTGTGCTTGGGTTTTCTGGTTTCTTGATTGTTGGTGGGTTGTGCTTGGGAGATTTGGGCATGAGGTTCGCTGAAAGCGAACCTATGCCCAAGTTCTCTGTGAACTTTGGGTTGTGCTTGGGTGTCGGCAGATCAGCTTACGGGCGGCTTGGGAGCCACATAATACACTGTCCTGCCAGAGTGAACCTTGTCAAGGGCGCCCATCGTGAAGAGCTTGTGCAGGCGCGCGGACGCGGCGTGCTTGCCGCGGTACTGGAGGTGCTTTTGCAAATCCTCGGCCGTGGCCCTCTCGTGGGCGACCACAAAGTCGAGGATCTCCCGGTCCTTCTTGCTAAGCGTGAGTGAGTCATGACTCTTCGAGGTCTCAAGCGTGGCTATCCTCTCGTCGATGTCGGCAAGCCTGCGGTTGAGGTCGACTAGAAGGGAGTTGAAATTGTCCATCGCGGCCTTCAGGCCGAGGAATATCTGGGAGAACGTAAGCGGGTTATCGGCTATGGCCTTGTATTTCTCAAGCACCTCGGTAAGCTCCCTCATCTGGTCTCCCAGGTTAAGGGTGTATTTTTGAGGTGTGAACTTGTCCCGCGACTCTTCCATATTAATCACGACTCCCAAATCCGAATCGTGATATAATCACGACGCACTCTATATAAATACGCCTTTTTTGGCGGGAACGGGGAGGACTAATGTCTAAAAAAAGATGTTTTACAAAACACTAAAAAGCCTGCGAGAACCTAATCCTTTTTATAGATTTAGCCTATAGATTACCGCCTTGGGAATCTTAGGGGGTCAATTTCCCTCAGGCATCGAATAACTTCTTCCTAAAGAGGGGTCGCGCGGCATGAGAGAAAGCTTTGCCCTCCGGGGCGCCATGAGGTATCTGAAGGAGAAGCATCCGGAAGAGGAGTTAGGGGAGGTCCTGCAGATCTGCGAGAACCTGGCCCTTGACCTGTCGAGGAAGAAAGGCTACCTGCACCCGCGGGCTCTTGCCGCCGCTTCATCCCACATATTCCAGACCCGCCACGGCAAGTCCGTGACCCTTGAGGGTACGGCCTCCGACTTCAGGATATCGTCGGCGACCCTGCGCGAGTACCTAAGGACATTCCCGACGGCCAGCGCATTGGAGACGGCGGAAAAAATACTGGAGAACCAGCTCTTCGGCGTCGAGCTCAGGGAGTCTCTGAAGGTGCTCAAGGTCCTGCAGGAGAAGCTTGACAAGAAGAAGAACACGCTCAACCCCGCGGCGTTGTCCGCGGCGGCAGTGTACATCTACGGCTACAAGGACGGCAGGGAGATATCGATAGCCGACGTCGCGAAGCGCTTTGAGATCTCCACATCCACACTCCGCGACTATGTCGGCGCGCACGAGGAGGCGATGGACCCCGTAGAGAGGGCGAAGATGATACTGCGCCAGTACGCCAAGGACGAGGATTTGTCGAAGATGTACGGCATGGTCGCAAGGGTGTACGAGTCGATGGGGATATCCACGGCCAGGATACTTGCCGCGATAGCGTATTACCTGTATGTGATCGACGAACAAAAGTATGTGACCATCGAGAAGGTCGCAAGGGACTTCAACGTCTCGATACCCGCCCTGCGGTCATACCTCGAGCCTTATTTGTCGTCCATATCCAAGACGTATCTCCTCTTCAAGAGGGGCGACGCCTACGATGTCAAGGGGGCGGTGGGCCAGCTGAACGAGTCGGAGACGGAGCTGCTCGGGCGCGTATATGCGAAGTTCGGCAACAACATATTCGAGCTGTCGCTACTATTCGACATACCGGGCGTGCCGAGGGGGCGGTGGCAGCTCTTTGTAAGGAAGATGAGTAGGCTGGGGCTCCTTGACATCTACAAGAAGCCGCTCGACCCGAAACAGTACTGCACCCTGGTCAGGGGCGTCAGCGAGTCGCTGGCCAAGCCCGAGAGGCTTGAAAGGTGGCTTGGGTAAGTATGTATGGCAGTACAAGCAAGCGCCGGAGCGTCGACCCGGTCAGAGTATGACCGCATAGCCAATCAGCCGCCACTTCATGTCTATCCTCTTTGAGATGGCGAGGCGGTCGCCCTTTACGGCGATGACGGGTATCTTGAGGTTCATGGACGCCTGTCCCGGCTTCACCTTCTGGACGACGCCTACCGTGACCGTCGTGCCGAAGCTCAGCATGAGCGGCTCGCCCACCTTTATCTCCACGTCGGTGTCGACGAGCTCCCTCTCGATCAGGTGTATCTCCGCCTCAACCGCGGACATCGGCCCGGGCAGCCCGCCGACTTTGCTCAGCACGTTGCCTGAAAGCGCATCCGACTTCGTCAAGCTCGGGTCGAGGGTCGTCTGCACCGCCATAAGCCCGCCCGGGCGCACGGCGCTGACCATCTCATCGCTCGCGTCTATGGCCGATATCCTGGTCTTTATCGGGTCCCAGAACTCCTGGTTCTGCTTGACCCTCTTTATGCCGGGCTTTATCTCGATCTCGTCGCCGACTTTTAGCTCCCCCTGTACGAGGGTCCCGCCAAGGACGCCGCCCTTCAGCTCGGATATCTTCGAGCCCGGCTTGTTGACGTCGAACGAGCGCGCTATGAGCATCTTCGGCGTTTTTTGCAAATCCCGCTTCGGCGTCGGGATTATCTGCTCAATCGCCGCTATCAGCGCGTCGATGTTCGCGTTGTAGTTCGCGGCTATGGGTATTATCGGGGCCTCGATCCCGACCTTCTTAAGGAACGCCTCGATATCGGCCTTGTTCTGCGCGGCCTGCTCCTTTGCCACGACGTCTATCTTGTTCTGCACGACGATTATGTTCTTCAGCCCCATGAGCTTGAGGGCCAGGAGATGCTCCTTTGTCTGCGGCTGCGGGCACTGCTCGTCGGCGGCTATTACGAGTATGACCCCGTCCATCAGGGCGGAGCCAGAGAGCATCGTCGCAATCAGGGTCTCGTGGCCCGGGGCGTCGACGAAAGAGACCTTGCGCAGGAACTTCGCTTTCCCCCCGCACTTCGGGCACTTCTCGCTTGTGGCGTAAGCGTCAAAGCCCCCGCACTTGTCACAGCGGTAGAAATTGCAGTCCGCGTAGCCCAAACGGATGGAGATGCCCCTTCGTATCTCCTCGCTGTGGCGGTCGGTCCAGACCCCGGACAGGGCCTTAGTAAGAGTCGTCTTCCCGTGGTCCACGTGGCCCACGAGCCCGATGTTGACTTCAGCTTGAGGCATTATCTTAAAGGTCTTTAGTCTTGAGTCCTGGGTCCTGCCTTGGGTGCTGGAAGCTTACCTCTTCAGGGCTTACTTCGTCTCCTTTGCCGCTTCTTTCGGGGCTTCCTTCTTCTCCTTGCGGGCTTCGGCCGGGGCGGCGCCCTCCTTTGGGGCCTCGCCCTCTTTCGGGGCCTCGCCCTCTGCCTTCTCAAGCCCGAGGAGCTTCTCGATGGGGTCCTTCCCCTCCTTGACCACGATGGTGTTTATCTGCGATATCTTGTCGTCGATTATGTCGCCGACGACGGTTTTCCTCAACCTTACGCCCTCCCCGGCCGGCCTATAGCCCTGAGTCCTTGTGGACATCAGCGCCTTGCCCCTGCCGGTCTTGTGCATGTCCTTCCTCATGGGAAAACCGCACTTGTCCGAGCCGCCGGTTATCTTCACCTCGTAGCCCTTTAGCCCGAGGGGCGTCACATTAACTTCGTCACCTATCTTCTTGCCGATGAAAACAGCAGCCAGGCCCTCCTTGGCTTCCAGGTTGTAGGATTTGCCAGTCTTGGTGCCGACAACTATCTTGCATTCCATTTTGTTTAGTTTATGTTCCGTAGAAGCGATACCGCCAGAAGCAGTAACACCCAGAAACAGCGCTTTATTTGAAGGATAGGGTATATAAGTGGTAGGAGGCGGCGTAACGGGGAGTGTACAAGCGGTTTTAAGCGCCGTTTGCAGTGTAATCGCATCTGGCATAGCCCGCCGATTTAAATACTTATTTGGATTAATTACCCTGATTACCCAATAATTACCCAAAGATGGCGCCTACGACTAAACGTATAGAGTCCAAGATTATAGAGCCCAAAGTAAAGAGGCGGGCTTGGAAGATCCCGGCCCATGAGATATCGCTGGTAAGCCTGCCCGCGCCGGCATCAGAGGACTATGTCGCCCCCGAGGCGACGGATGAAAAGCACCGCCCGTTGAAGGGGGCGGTAAGGGATGTCATCAGGCCATTTACGGGTATAGACTTAAAGGGCAAGGACAGCCTGGTCCTGTGGACCGGGAGGGACCCCAGCCAGGTCGCATTGCCCCTCATCCACAACAAGCAAGGGCCCCTGCAAAGCAGGGTGCACGGGCTTATAGAGTTCAGGCTTGCGGATACGCCCGACGGCAAGCGCATCAACCTCATCGGTTATACGGACATCTCCAGAAGGGGGTCCGGCGTCCTAATGCTCCCAAGGGCGGTCAACAGCATAGCAGAGATGTATGAGCAGCTTGGCACCGCCAGGCCGCACGAGGAAACGCCCCACCTCAAGACCAGCGTTTCGGGGGGCTCGCAGGCCAAACAGATAATCATCCGCCCAAACCAGTCGATAATCGTCCCAGGGATGGCGGAGGAGACCTTGAGGGACAAGCACCTGTTTTTCGAAGAGTACGTCGGAAGGGACGGAAAAAAACGGATGGGCATAAGGGACGAGCATAAGCAGTGGTATCCGGCGTGGATGGTCTTTGCGCCCAAAGAGTACAAGCAAAAAGAGCGCCGCTAAGGCTATCTGGCCGCCTTTCCCGCGCCCCGCTCCCCGGCGCCAAACATCCGTGACCATGGCCTTATAGCGACGCGATATTCCGGGAGTATGTATTTGTGCAGCGGCGTGTCCGCATGCCCGCCCTTTGTTGCGCGCTGGGCGGCCTCCCTTGCCACGCGGTCCCTCTCGTCCATCATGAACTCGTGCCTCCGCATCATCAGCTCGCTCGCATCCGCGCCCGCGTCATGCATCCCCCTTAGCTCCTTTTGCAAATCGGCCATACGGGAGGGCTCGACATCGGCTGGCGCGGCAATCGGCGGGCGCAGCATCACTCCAGTCGTCATCCTCTTGTGGTGTTCCAGCAGGTTGTTTAGGGAACTGATATCCTTTGCATACGGTGGAGACGCCCACCACGCATCCTTCCTGCGCAGCATGGACTTTATCCGCGTTATGCTCTCGTCCCAGCCCTTTGCCTTGAAGTCTTCGCCGGGCTCCATGAGTATGTTTGCATAGGTGGAACTCCTAGTCCGCTTCCTCATGTGGGCGACGGGCCAGCTGTTCGTCGAGGCTATCATATGCCCATCTTCTTCCAGCTTCGCATATAATGCTGCGTCCTCCCCCCTCATCGTGCTAGTGATAAACGGGTATCTCATCAGGACCCACGAGCGCACGCAAGTGTTCCCGGCCCCGCGGTGCAGCTGGGTCTTGTCGGGGATGCCCGGCGCGCCGGACGCCCAGTGCGGCGTGAAGGCGGGCCTTGCCATCTCCACGGACTGCCAGGCCTTGCGTATCATGTTTTTGAAGCCGTGCCTTACGCTGAGGTTGTCCATGAACCTCCTTGAGAACACCGCCCTCCCGAGGCTTGCGGTCTCGCGGGTGCGCGGGTGGACCACATCGATGCTCCCCATCTTCTTGGAGTTCGGGCGCCTGACGCCCTGCGTGTTCTTCAGGAACATCTCTATCGCGGTCAGCGAGGTGTCGACTATGTCCTGGGCGGGCATGTCAGCGTCGAATGTTATGCCCCCGCTCGCGGCGGCGACTTTGGGGTTCTTCTGGAAGTAATCGTCGATCTTGGCGAAGTACGACCCAGCATCCTTGAGCCTCAGCCTGCCCTCGACCTCTATCTTCCCGCCCTTCAGCCTCGTGGCGCCCTTGGGGAACCCCCTGCCAAAAAGCGCCCTTGCGCCCTTTTTTGTGTAGACTGCAGTGGTCCTGACGAGCGGCTTTGCATAAAGGTCGTCATCAAAGAGTATCGCAAGGTCATCCGGGCGGTTAAGGAGGCCCTTGGAGTAAGCAAGGAGGGTCGCGCGGTTCCTGGCCGGGCCGTAGCCGTCCGGTGTCGAGTCATAGTTGCCGACGTATCGGGCAAGCTCGCCCCACCGCTCCGGGTCCTTGTCGTGAAGCTCCCTTAGCATCTTCTCCTGCTCTTCGGGCGCGATGTGGTGTATGTGTATGTTCCGTTTCTTGTTTTTCCCCAGATACCGCTTAAGGTCCCTTAATGCGCGGGCGTTCTCGTCGACCACTTCACCCGTGTTGTAATCGGCCACGAGGAAGTGCACCTGCCCGGGGTAATCGTGGGTCACCGCGTTCTCCACGAACGACTTGACGCACTGGCCTATGCTCTCGGCCCTGGCGGTCGGTATCAAGACTACCTTGCGGCCATTCGGCTTGTGCGGAAGTCCCGGTTTTTCAGCCCTTGGGCGGGCCTCTGTTTTTCCGGCAGGCATGGGAGATTATGCCGTAGAATGTTTAAAAGGATAGTGGCTCAACGGCATCGCCGCCCGGTTGGCGCGCGCGGACGTGCCTCACTTCTCCCTCGAAAGCTGCACCAGCTTCTTCAGCAGCTCCTCGTCCTCCTTGTTCATGAACTTCTTGCCTTTCTTTAGGATGGTCTCGTATTCGTTGAACGTTATATGGGTGAAGAGGATGTCCCCCTCCACGATGTTCCTCCCGACGAGCGGCCCGTCGATGGCGACAGCCACCTCCATCCCCTTCTTCGCCTCGTCCAGCTTGTCGGTCTTGTCTTGTATTGATTTTACCGTCCCGACGCGCGTGCCGTCCTCCTTCATCAGCGGGTATCCCTCGCGTATCCTGCCCTTTATCACCGCGACGCCTATTATCGCGGGGTCTGAGCGCCTGAACGTGCACCCCTCGAGGAACTTGATCTCCGCCGGGAATGGTATCGTGTCGAATATCGCCATCTCCTGCTGGCGCTTGACGTCCTTGACCCACTCCCCATAATCCTCTATTATCTTGAAGATTATCTTGTTTGCGAGGAGCTTGACCTTGGCCGTTTCGGCGTATTGGAGCAAATCCTCGGCTACCGGCGCGTTGAAAGCGATGACTATCCCGTATTCGGGGTTCTGCTTCCTCATGGATTCCGCCTCCATGATGTCCGTCTTTGACACCGCCCCGATATCCGCCTTCCTGACCGGTATCCCGAGCTTCTTGAACATGCCGAGGATGGCTTCCAAACTTCCGAGGCTGTCCGACCGGACGACAAGCCCGACGTTTTCGTGGTCGAAGCGGACGGACTCGAGCTCCTTTCTTATTATGGCCTTCAGCTCCTCGGCTTTCTTCGGGTCGGCGCCCTCGACAACGTAGACCTGCCCGCCGGGGAGGGCGTTCTCGACGCCGGGGCCCACCAGTTTCAAACCGCTCGCCGCGGAGATTGACGCTATGTTGTCGAACTTGTCCCTAGGGTCGCGCATCTCGTCCAGGGGCTTGGGTTTAAGTAGAGCCTTGACCTTCGTCTCTACGGGCCCGTCCTTGCCGCTCATGACGACAGTGTCACCCCGCTTGATGGTCCCGTCATATAATATTAAATCAAGGCTCGTGCCCAGTCCCTTCTCCTCCTTGACTTCCAGGATGCTCGCCTTGCCCGGGCCCTTCACCTCTATCTGCAGGTTCTTTTCAAGGTATTTCTGGGAAAGCCCCGTTAAGAGCATCATCGCCTCGGCGATGCCCTCGCCCGTTTTTGCCGACACGGGCACTATGCAGACCTGCTTTGTGAAGTCCCCGACACGGTCGAACCTCTCGGAGCTGATGTTCATCTCGCTTAGGCGACCGACCAGTTCATACAGTTTTTGCTCGACCTCCTTTCTCACGAAGTCCTGCTGCTGCTTGACTGCCTTAATGAAGCAGTACTCGCCGGTGTTGTGCCACCCGGAAAGAAGGTCTATCTTGTTAGCCACGACGATGAACGGGGTCTTGTAGTTCTTGAGTATCTCAAGGGCTTCTATAGTCTGGGGCATGAAGCCCTCGCGGATGTCGACTACGAGGACGGCGAGGTCTGCGATGCTGCCGCCCCTCTTCCTTAAATTAGTAAACGCCTCGTGTCCCGGGGTGTCGATGAATAGGAGTCCGGGGATAGTCACGTCCACATTCATCGCCTCAAGCTGTTTCCCGCACAGGTTTTTTATTACGTCGATGGGGACTTCTGTCGCGCCGATGTGCTGGGTTATCCCGCCCGCCTCCCTCGCGGCGACAGAGGACTCCCTGATCTTGTCGAGAAACGAGGTGTTGTGTATTATGCACCGGTCGGCAATGAAGTTATGGGTCTCCGGTTGGGTGAAATCATAGACGTTGCATTCGCCCCTTATCTCCCGCGCCCCGGCGACCCGCGTGCAGACGAAGTCCGAGTTGACGATCCCGTGGAGCCTCCCGGCGTGGTTGAAGACAAGGACAGGGTATCGGGCCGCGCTCTCAAGCCCGGGCAGGAGCGACAGACCCTTCGCGGTCAGCATGAAGCGGCTTTCCGCCTTGGCGAGCAGCCCTTCGCTTGACAGGAAGGTCAGGTGGTTCAAAAGCCTCTTGTGCGGCACCGGAAGCCTCTTGTAAAGGGCGGAATATGTGAGCGGGCGCTCCAGCGCCTTCAGCGCCGAGAGCCTCTCGCGCATGGTGCCCTTATACCCTTTGCCCAGCACCCGCTTCTGCAGGCTCTTTATGAAAGACCTGAGGTACGCGCGTGAGACGAAGGGGTATTTCTCATAAGCCTTCTGGTAGGGTATCTCCGTCTCCATCCCCGAAAGGCCGAATGAGACGCGAAGCTCCCTGACTTTGGAGCCGGGTATCGGGAGGAGGTCAAAGATCCTGCTCGTTGTCGCCTTCTTGTGCATCGAATCCAGGCACGCCTGCTTCCTCGCAAGCCTGAAGCCTATGGACTCGCTGAAGTTGCAAAGGTACTCGCTTCCCGAGATTTTCAGCCGATAGCCCCCCCTCGAGCTGCTCACGACCGACGGGCAGCCGAACCGCTGCAGGGCTATTGCAAGCTTTCTTATCATGTCCCCGCTCATAGAGAGGACCTCAACACCCGTTGATTTGGACACATAGCCGTCGGTGTCGAAATAGCCTGAGATGAATGCGGAGAGAAACGGGTTTGGCGACCTGAGGACGAGGTCCGGGATAGTCATCGTGCGGCTCTTGTCGCGGCGCGGGTAGGCGAACACCTGGCAGAGGAGTTCGCCGAATGTCTTGTTGCCGGTGTTGGCAACGCTGTTAGTCGTCCGCTGGGGGGTAATGCGGATGCCCGTGCCAAAAGCGCTCATCATCGCCCGCCCGTACTCGGCGATAAGGTCCCCGTCGGTGTTTGAGAGGATTGCATTCCCCCGCGTACCGTCGCCCCATAGGGCGCCCATGGCATAAAAGGCGTCCTTGAACTGCTCTTCGGTCTTGGGGAGGCTGATCAGCGAGCCCCTGTGGCTGGCGCGCTGTTTTGTGGTGGAGTACTTGATGGCTGTGATAGAGTCATAGAGTTTTTGCGGGGGGATTTTGCCCCTCGCAAGGGCGACCGCGTCAGCGGCCCTAAACCTACCATGCATGGTGCAGTCATGCACCGAGCGGGTGATGAGCGCCCGCTTCTTTTCCTTGGCAAGCGCCCCGAGGCGCGCTGCCATTTCCGGCTCGAAGAAGGCTATGAAATCCCGGGACTCTGCGAGCTTTAGCAGGAAAAGCTCCTTGAAGCGCGCCAGGCTGATTTGCGGGGGCTGGACCCTGGCAGGGACTAAGATGAAGTCCCCGGTCTTGAGAGAATCGGCGCGCACCTTTGTTATCATCCCGTCCCCGCCCATCGAGAAGAACGGGTGCTCGGGGGTCACTTTTACCCTGGAGCCGTGCCTTGTCGCGACCTCGACGACCTTATCGGCCTTCAGCCTCCAGATGTGGCTCGCCTTCCTGGCCGATATGGCGCCCGTCTCGTCAAGCGAGAGGAGTTTTATATCAGCGCCCGAGAGGTCCAGGATGTCGCCGCGCCCGTCGGGGACGCGGGGCATCTTGGTGGAGAGCTCGTCGTAGATGCCCTTTATCGGCCTGATGCTCCCGTTTGCCAGGGCTATCTCAGTGTCGCCGGTGACGCACTTCCCGTGGTCAACGTGCCCGAGCACGGAAATGATAGGCTGACGGATCATTTTGAGGAGAAATCAAAAGCTTAGTTTAGCTTATTTTACCGGGTTAATTAGAAGCAAAGGGTTTAAATCTTCGAGGCATCGGGGGCTGATACGGCGTCACGCGCAGTCCTGCGGGCACACGCCCATGTTCCGCTCCACCTGGTCGCAGGTCCCGTCGCCGCAAAGTCCGGTCTGCGGTCCGGGGTTCCCGGTCTGCGTGCCGCAGTCCTGCGGGCAGACGCGCATGTTCCGCTCTATCTCGTCGCACGTCCCGTCGCCGCAAAGTCCGGTCTGCGGTCCGGTTCCAGTCCCCGGCCCGCCGTCCTGCTGCGAAACTGGCGTCGGCGAGAAACCGGACGCCGCGCCGGATGCCTCTTCGATGAAAACCGGGCTGTCGCCCAGCTGCAGTGTCAGCGTGCCCGAAGCAACGTTCACGACACCAGATTTGAAAGCCGTTGAATAAGATGCGACGTCTTTGCCATTCTGCCGGTTCGGCACGGCCTCGGCCACCTCGGCTTTGCTTATCCCGGCTATCGGCACAGTGGCGGTCTTCGTCTTTGCGCCCGGCTCGTTCCAATAATCCCACCAGACTACCCACACGGGCTTGCCGCCCTTTGTGAACTTGAACGCGTATATGTTGTCCTCGCCGGCAATGACTGTCTCTATGCCCCCCCAGTCGGAGCCCTCCAGAGTCTCGGTCATCCGTTTATAGGTGTAATATGCCAGCTTCTTCGTCCCGCGGCTGGGCTCCCCCGAGCCCTGGCCGTCATATATCAGGCCCATGTATGCGAAAAAATTATTGTTGTCCTGGTAGCCCTCCACCACGCTCAGCCACATCGCCCTCTTCACGCCCCTAGACAGCAGATAGACATAGCGCTTGAGCAGGTCCAGGGCGTGCTGCCGCTCGCTCTGCGCCCCAAACACGGCGTCGGGCGGGTCGCCGGACCAGGTGCCCATCTCGGTCACCCATATGGGGACATCGCCATACCCGGTCTCGTCGAGGCGTTTCCTTACGTGGCCTATTATGTCAATGCCGTCTGCGTCCCTAAGGAGATAATCGCCCGATGCGTCCCCGTAGAAATGCAGGTCGACGACGTCGATATAACTGCCGCCGAGCTCCTGCAATACAGGGAGGTAATACTTGTCGAAGTTATTGGTGTATTGCGGGCTGGCCGACGAGCCCGCCAGCAGGACGCGGGTGCCCGGATCGGCCTCCTTTGCAGCCTCATAAGTGATTCTCTGCACGCCGGCGAAACCCTCGATGCCCCTGCCGTTCATCATGGCTTCCAGGTCAATCTCATTTCCCACCTGCCAATATCGTATCGGGCTCTTAAGCCCGGGCATGTCGTCCACGCCGTCGCCGTCGTAGCGCTCGACAGCGGCCTTGACGAACGCCGCGTATTTCCGTTCGTCCACGGGCTGCCAGGTATCGCCAACGTAATATGACGGCCTCGACGGCCTGACCTGCGAGCCCGATTGGGCTGGCCCGGACGGCGCACCAGACGGTGCTGGCCCGATTGGCGACGGCGCTATGTTGGTCACCAGAAGCATGCCCTCCGGCACCCGCTGCCATTGTGCGTCATATTCGCTGAAATCGTATTCGTCCTTGCTCAAATCGCTCTGGACGAAGTTCCAGAACGTGTAAAGCCCTTCCCTCATCCAACGGGCCCCGATCTCCTTTAAGGTTTCTTCGGCACCGCGGACTAAGTGAAAGCCGAACGGGGAGTCGGCATATTGGCCGGCGGCAGTGCATGCGCCGCAGTCTAAGGGGCATGATGAGCAAGTCTCGCCGCTGCACGCGCCGTCTCCGCAGCTTGCAGGCGCCGTCGTTGGAGGTTGGGACATCAGCAAGTATGCAACTATCGCGATGGACACTGCACCAACAATCGCTATGGCTCGTTTGTCCACGTCAGTCTAAGGGCGGATGCCTTGGGGAGATTAACCGCCCTACCAAGAAAAATCAGGGGCAGTCCTGCGGGCAGACGCCTATGTTCCGCTCCACCTCGTCGCACGTCCCATCCCCGCACTTCCCAGTTCCCGGTCCGTTCCCGGTCCCCGAACAATCGGCGGGGCAGAGCTGCGGGTTTTGCCTCTCGGTATCATCGCATATCCCGTCGCCGCACTTTTCCGTCACCGGCCCGTTCCCGGTCCCCGAACAATCGGCGGGGCAGAGCGACGGGTTCGCAGACTCTATCTCGTCGCACGTCCCGTCGCCGCACTTTCCGATATCGGGTTGCCCGTTATCATCTGGTGCCCCGCCCCCGGCGCCAGAAATCGGTGAATACGCATACTGCGGCAGGCTCTGGCAAGAGCCGCACTCCTCGATGTACACGGGCCCGGCGCCTAGCTCCAGCCGAAGGATGCCCTGCGAATCGGAAGAAGCCTTGAACTCGATGCCTTCCATCGTCGTCACCTTGAAGGTCCCTGTCCCGACCTGCAGGCTCGTCGTCTGCGAAGCGGGCGCCTGCGCGCGGCCGAAAGTCGAGTGGCCCTCGAACCGCACGGGCACGAATGCGACGTAGATGCTCTTGCCGCCGCCCTCGAACTTCTCGGCCCAATAACCTGCGCCGTTCACCTCGCCCGCGACGTGCTGGACGTGGTTCGGGTACTGCAGCATTATCCTGCGCATGGTCTTGAAAGCGTAATACCCCGCACGGTACTCGTTCGGGCTGCCCAATACCGCCATCCCAAAGTCCTCGCCCTGCGCCATTTTGGACGTCACGCCCATCGCCACAGCCTGGCAGAACCTGCCTTCGGCCTTGCCCTTGGCGTGCGTCAGAAGATAGCCTTGCGCCAGCTGCGCGGCCGCAAGCTCCTCGCCAAAGTACTTCGGCCCGTATGCGCACTCGGTATAGACTACAGGGACCTCGGACTTGCCGTGATCCGCCAAGAAGTCATGCAGGTGGTCCTCAAGGTCGTACTGCGAGGAGAAGTAGTACTCGCTCGTCTGCGTCCCGCCGGTGTAGGCGTAGTCATGCATGGAGAAACAGTCGATGTTATCCAAATTGTCCAAGTATGGCCCAAAACGGTCGAATACCTCCTGGGTGTCGTCAGCCATGTTCTTCGTGCCTATCCCGAGCGGCTGGTGGATGCTGGCCGAGCAGACTTTGATGTCCGGGTCGATGCTCTTTACCCGCTCATAGACCGAGTTGTCGACTTCTGCGAGATACTCCGTAGTGTCGCCCCAGAGGCATGGCGTGACGGGCTCGTTCTCAAGCTCCACGAAGCTTATTCTCATCTTGCCCTTGTATCTTTTCGTGAAATTGCCGAGGAAGTCCGCCGCGTATGCAGGGTCGCTCGGCGCGGGGTTCGGAGACCCCATGAACTTGGTGCACTGGCTGACGTCCACCGCCGGCGTCCTCTTTACCGCCCAATCCGGGTTCCCGGCCTGCATGAGTATGATCATAGTCTTGAGGCCGTACCTGTCTATCATGTCAGCTATGCTGTCGAACTTGGACCAGTCGTATTGGCCCTTCGCGGGCTCGATGGACTTCCACTGAGGGTTTATCTTGACGTAATTCACGCCAAGTTCCTGCTTTGCTATCCTGAATATCTCGTCTATCTTGTCGTCCGGGAGTGAGAATGCGTCGTAGCCTATGTAAAGGGAGTAGAGCATGTCGACTTTGGGTTCTGGGGATGTGCCGCACGAACCACAGTCGGATTGGCATGAAGTGCAGGTCTCGCCGCTGGAGCAGGAACCATCCCCACACCGAGCAGGCGGCTGCGGCGGCGCGGAAGGCTGCATGAGCATACATGCGGCTGCGATTATCGCTATCGCAAGCAATGTGAGCATTCGTTTGTCCACTTTAGGTTTATCGGTTGCAGGAAAAAATCATTTCCCGACCATCCTTCTCGTCGCCGCGCGCAGGCCCGCGCGCATCGCGGATCTTATTTCCTTCTCGGGTGCGGTCTTCAAGTCGCCGACTTTGCCCAAGAACACGGCCTCCCATATGTCGCCTATCCCGGTTTTCTCCCTTATCCTTCGCGGGTCGATGTATTCAACGGGCACCGAGATTATCTTCCCGCCCCTCTTGACCGCGGTCTCCTTCTGCCCGTGCATGACGACGATTTCGTTGCGCAGTTTTAACATCCCGGTCC
>JBFYKJ010000057.1:0-7153 GCA_041306005.1 Candidatus Altarchaeota archaeon
GCTAAACCATGAGAAGATAGACGCGGCCATGCTTCCGGACACGCTTCGCAGCATGAGGGACAGAAAGTTCACGCCCGAGGTGATGGACGGCTTCATAGAAGCCCTTGACCATAAGGGCATAACCCCGGAGAGCGTGCCTCACCACGCCAAGAACTACCTGGACTGGGGGCGCGCCACGAGGATGGGCACCCAAGCGCCCAAGCCCTGGTGGAAGTTCTGGGGCAAGTGATCGTTGAGATTTTGGCACTGCACTATCCTGTTAGCTTAGGGCCCCCGGACCAGCATTATTATCCCCCTTCCCTCTAATCTACACATGAGGATCCTTAAGCAGGATTTGAAAACCGGCCTCCTTGTGGCGCAGGCCGAGAACCTGGACGACTTGTGGTATTTGAGCCAGGTGATACACGAAGGCGATTTGGTTACCGCCAGGACTACGAGGCTAGTCAAGTCTAAGGACGACAAGCTCCGCGCCGAGAAGGGGCACAAGGAGACGATGACGCTGTCGGTCAGGGTGGAGAAAGCGGAGTTTGACAAGAATGCCAATAAGTTAAGGGTTTTGGGGAAGATAGAGGCCGGGCCCGCAGATCTGATCGCCCTCGGTGCGCACCACACGCTGGAAATCGACGAGAACGACCGCGTCGATTTGTTCAAGCAGTCGTGGGCCGCGCACGAGCTGGGGTACCTGAAAGATGCAGAAAGGGCGGCGAAGAGGGCCAAGATAATGATATGCATACTTGGGGACGGTGAGGCGACTGTCGCGCTCGTGAGGGACCGCGGGATAGCATATGTGGATACCAAGGAGAACCTGGGCGGGAAATACGTCGCAGGGAAGGAGGACAAGAAGAAAGAGTTCTATGCGAAGCTCCTTAAACTATTACAAGAGACTGCGCAGGCTGAAGGCGTCCAGAGCGTTGTAATCGGCGGCCCGGGTTTTGAGAAAAGGAACTTCGCTGACTTTGCCAAAGGAAAACTTAGCATCGTTGTCGTGGACACCGGGAATGAGGGGAAAGGTGGCGTTCACGAGGTCCTGAAAAGCGATGCGATGGAGAAGTCTCTGGGCGAGGCGCGGATAGGAAAGGAGGCACGGCTCATCGAGCTGTTTTTGGCTGAAGTGGCCAAGGACGGGAAGGCGGCTTACGGGTTTAAGGAAGTGTCAAAGGCCGTCGAGTCCGGAGCCGTGGACATGCTGCTGGTTCTCGACAAGAAACTTCGGGACGACAGGCTCAACGCCGCAGCCCTGATAGACAAAGCCAAACAAGGGGGCGCAGAGTTCCACGTGCTGAATTCTGAATTCGAGCCGGGGCAGAAGCTGAACGGCTTCGGGGGCGTCGCGGCGATATTGAGGTATAAGGTGTGAGGTTATAATACGCCCATAGATATATTCTTAACGTGACAGGAAAGACCTGCGAACGGTTCAAACCGGGCGACAGGCACATAGTCCATTTTTATTTAGAGACTGCTTATGGTAACATGGGCCTATTCGACGCCATCCAGAAAGTTGTGAAAACTGTGGACAAAGCCGCTTCCGGGGCTGAAAAGACCATGCGCACCGCCGAACGCGCGAAGGGGCTGGGCGACCGGTTCGGGGGGGGTGCCGGCAACGTCGGCAAGCCTATGCAGAATAGAAGCACGCCCTGCCAAAAGCCCTTAGGGCCCGAAGGCCGAACGGGGGGGCTGTGCAGCAATGACAGGTATTCGACGAAGTACTGCAAGTACTTGGATGAGGACAATCCCCTGAGGGAATTCGTCTGTTTGGACGATGAGAGCCTGGATAGGTTGCGCAGCGCCTTGGGCAGCGAGGGCGACAGTGCCTTATCGGGCATCAGCGACCTCTGCTGCCTGGAGGCGATATCGCTTCATAAAATGGGCATCTCGGACATCTCGGCTATTAGCGGCCTAGCCAATCTTAGGTATCTAAATCTCGGCGGCAACAGCGTTTCAGACTTGTCGCCAATAAGCAAACTTGCGAATTTAGAACGCCTGTTCCTGGTCGGGAACCCCGTGTCCGACATATCTGCCCTTGGCGGGCTGCAAAAGCTGCGCTTCTTGGCCCTGTCGGACACTCTAGTATTGCGAGACCTCTCTAAGCTCGACGTCCTCAAGACCCTGCCGAGCCTTGAGGCAGTCAACGCCGAGTCCTTGTCCCCCGGCGATTGCAGGGCTCTACGAACCAAACTCGGCATCACCGTAATCTGTAATCCGCGTTAATGCTAAGATGGACCAAAAGATACTCATAGGGATCGGGGCTGTTGTCGTGATAGGGGTTGTAGCCGCCGTGCTTATGATGGGCGGGGGGCCGGCCGGCCCGGGCGGAGGCACTGTGCCAAGCGGAGGTGGGGGAACACAGCCAAGCGGCGGAGGCGGCACACCACCGAGCGGGGGAGGGGGAACGCAACCCAGCGGAGGGGGAGCGGGCACCCAACTGCAGTTATGCGATGAATACGCCAGAGTAAACCCTTGCCTAAAAGAGTACACCGAAGTGTTGACTGAAAGCAGGTGCCAGATGGAGACCGGGTATAAGCAGGACTGGTGCTACCACGACTTAGCGCTGCAGAAAAAGGATGTCGGTTTCTGTGACACCTTGGTTAATGAAAATGGAGGCTCGCTCAAATACTTTGATTACGCGGACTGTGTTAGCGATGTCGGGCTCTGGGTCGGGCAAAACCTATGCCAAAAGGTCATAGAACGGGCGAAGGAGGAAGGGGACGCCATACCTTCGGATTATGGCACATGCATCATGAGTATGGCTTTTGGGCTCGGAGTAGACGAATGCGAGATGCATTCGGTGCCGGTCGAGGGTATCGAGTATAGCGAGTCCCTGACTAGGATGGCGCAGGTATTCAATGCAACAGAAGTCGAATTCAACCGTGCCAGATGCATAAGCGGATTTGTCTCACGCGCTAAAGACGCAAGCTTATGCGACCGTATAGAGAACAGCGAGCTAAAAGAGCTATGCATCGAGGATTCGGAGGAGTAGGCCAGAAAACCCGGGTTGAGGATGGACTGCGGCGCGATTTGTCAGTATTGACTTCGGCGCTGGGGGCTTAGGCCCCCTTTCTTCTTTTTTCGTATTTTCCTTCCAGCCCCCTTAACCCCGGTCATGGACGATGCCTCGCCGATAAAGCTCAGGGAAGCGACGAGGCATGCACTCGGCGGGGGCAACTCCCCCGAGTCTGTCAGAGCGGCCATGGGGGCCGCATAGGTCCCAAAGACCGCGGCACACCCCCTAGAGGGCTGTGCCCGCAGCGCAGCCCGCGCCTGTCGCAACGACATTGCCTTCAGCCGCCGCCAATGCCGCCAGGGGGCTCTTTAGGAACATGCTCATGGCGCTTGGCGCAGGCGGCGTCACGGCGATACTTAGATATAAGGTGTGAGCATTTATTCTTATATTCCGCGGGCGTAATTTCCGTATGAAAGGCAATCCCCATTACGAGCGGTTCAGGCCCAAGGAGGGCATGTTCCTTACCGAGGGCGGCTCTTTCATCCATAACAAGACCGGCGACGCGTTCGACGCCCTGGTCCTGCGGCCCGATGAGAACGCCCCCCCGGGAGCCAAATCCAAGTTCCTGGTCCACAACGTCACCCATCCTGGGGATTATCTGGCGGGGTTGGGATACGGCTACCTTGGCACATCGCGCTTTGATTTCAAGCATTACCGCCGCACCGTCGCTTTCGCGGGCCTCGCGAGGGCCGATGATGCGAAGGCATTCGAACAGGGCGACGCGCATGAGACGTTCAAGAGGCTTGCGGACAGCGGCAGGATAGTCCCCCTAAAGGAAGAGGTGCACAACGCCGCCGAGATATCAAAGGGGGGGCGCAAGCTGGTCTTGGTGTTCGAGCCGCAGGGGATGCTGAAAAAACTGCGCGGGGGGAAATGGGTGTTCGAGACCCACGGCAGGTTCCTAAAGCGCGTTGTCAGCCGCCAGCCGGGCGCTTTTGTGTCCCCGTTGCTCAAGCTGCCGAAGGCAGAGCCGCACGGCAAAATGCCGCACAGGTGAGGTTTGAAGGCCCCGAACGCATTTTTATTGCCCTATCGCTTTACTCAACCCTAAGTGCACTGAAATGGATGAAACAACCCTGGCGAAGCTGCGCGATGTCGTTAAGAGCGCATTAAACACCGGAAAGTCCCCCGAGGAGATAAAGGATTCTATGCTTAGGTCCGGCTATTCGCAGGCGGATATAATCCAGATAATCGGCGGGCTTGTCGATGAGCAGCCGCCTGCGCCAACGCCCGGCTATGTACCTGCGCCTTCACCGGCCAATACCGCAGCCCCCTCTAAAAGCTCAAAACCCAAGATGGATAAGAAAATAATGATAGGGATAGGAGTCGTTGCAGCAGTCGTGGTAGTGGCCGCCGTGCTTATGATGGGCGGGGGCCCGACCAGCCCAGGAGGGGGCACCGTGCCCAGCGGAGGCGGGGGGGCACAGCCCAGCGGCGGTGGCACGACACCGAGCGGCGGGGGCGGAACGCCAAGCGGTGCCACGTTCTCGACAGAGCAGTTACAGAGGATGTTCTGGTACAAGGATAAGCAGGTCTCCGAGGATTTCTGCACGGGGGAATCGGATACTTTTAAAACCCACTGCTACCACGACCTGGCGCTCCAGAAGCTGGACGCAAGCAAATGCGACTACTTCGTCGAAGTCGATGATTCCATACAGTATGGCGCATGTGTCGAAGACATAGCGGCGGTGAAGAGCGACGCTTCGATATGTGGTAAGATTATGGAAAATTTTGAAGATGGAGGGACCGAGTACCAAGTATGCATCGACACGGTTGCCAAAGCTATGGGCAGCACCGACGTATGCAACGCCCTTCTAGAAGTGACCAACATGGCTAAATACAAGTATAACGCGTGTATCTCCGAAGCTGCCCGATGTATTGGTGCGAGCGCCTGCGAGAAAATCCAGGATGACGAGGACGAAAAGGAAGACTGCATTGAGAGTGCAGGCAACGCGATAGGAAGCGTACTTTGCTAGCCATAGATCCGTTAACTGACAGGCAAGCCCTCGCAAGAGGGCTTCCTTTTTCTTATTTTTATCCGGGTTCCCTTAACCCTATTCATGGATGATGCCTCCTTGGCGAAGCTCAGGGAAGCTGCGAACCAGGCGCTCGGCAGGGGCAACTCCCCTGAAGCGGTCAAGGCAGCCATGGGGAACGCCGGGTATGCCCAAGTGGATATAGATGCAGCCATGGGGGCAGCACAAATCCCAAGAGCCGCGGTACAACTTGACAGGGCTGTGCCTGCAGCGCAGCCCGCGCCCGCGGCAGCTCCCGCAACAGCCGCCAAAGCCGCCGGCGGGCTCTCCAGGAACATGCTCATTGCGCTTGGTGCGGGCGGCGCAGCGGTCGCAATAACGGTCGCGGCGTTATTCATGATGCAGCCAGCAGCCCCGGCCGCCGGGCTCAGCCCCAGCGTGCCGGATATCACGGCGCCCCCGGCCGGCATTGGGCAGTTCGGGCTGGCCGGCACACCGAGGGTTGAAATCGATGGCGAGACCGCGAGGGTGACCTGGCGTACCGACATGCCTGTCGGCCCCGGGCCGCTCACTCTAGGGTATCGCGAAGCCACACCGGGCGCTGCGCCATCCAAAGTGACGGCGACTAGCTCCGACGCCGTCAACTGGGCTCCGTCCGTGCCTGTCGTGCCTGGATCTGATTACCTCTTCAACATAAACGACCCGAGTGGCGGGGCAGTCGCCGGCCCGAATTGCGAAACCGGGTGGCCGCTGGCCGAGACCCCTTCGGCCAGCAGCGGCAGGACCCGCGGCGGCGAGGCCAAACTGGCGGGCAAACCGTCGATAGACGAGGACATCAAAGTCGCAAGTGTCGACTGGAGCACAGAGATACCTTACGGCTACATGTATGCGGCTCTCCTGGAACAGAACAGCGACGGAAGCTATACTGTGGACACCACCCATATAATAAACGCCACCGACGGCACCCACTGGGAGACCACCTTCCAGTCGCTGTGGGCCGACCACGATTATACCATAGCGCTGGCGGCGCCGGGCACTATACTTGGCGAGGACCCAAACGGGGGCTGGAAATGGGATTTCCACACCAGTAGCCCACCCTCCGACTGCTGGACCGAATCGAAGAGGAACACGCCCGCGTGCGAAGGCGTATGCGTTAGTACGATGAGCGATGCTGAGGGGTGCGGCCAGTGCCATACCGAGGGGATGAGGGACAGCGGGTTCTGCAAGGACATATGCCAGCATACCGGCGGGAGGGCTGAGGGGTGCGACCAGTGCCTGGCCGCGGGAATGAAGGGCAGCAAGTTCTGCGGGGGTTCTGTGTGCGCTACGCGGGATGGTGAGGCTGCGGGATGCGGCCAGTGCTCGACCGAGGGGATGAGAGATAGCGATTTCTGCGAGAGGCTATGCAGCAGCACGGACGGCGAATTCGCCGGCTGCGACCAGTGCTCGACCGAGGGGATGAAGGACAGCAAGTTCTGCAAGGGGCTGTGCATCCGCATGAACGGGGAATTCGCCGGCTGCGGCCAGTGCTCGACCGAAGCGCTGAGAGACAGCGGGTTCTGTGGGGAACTGTGCGCCGACACGGACGGGGAAGCCGCGGGGTGCGGCCAGTGCAACACCGCGGGGTTGATGGACAGCAAGTTCTGCTACGGATTGTGCCGGGGCACGGATGGTGAGGCTGCCGGGTGCGACCAGTGCTCGACCGAGGGGATGAGGGACAGCGATTTCTGCGCATGGACGTGCACTCGGAGCGGAGGAGATGCGCCCGGGTGCGGCCAATGCTTTACGGAGGGGATGAGGGACAGCAAGTTCTGCTACGACCTTTGCGCCGGGAGCAACGGCGAGGCTAGCGGGTGCGACCAGTGCTGGACCGAGGGGATGAGGGATGCCAGTTTCTGCTTGGGACTTTGCGCCGAAACCAACGGCAAGGCGCCCGGCTGCGACTCCTGCTGGACCGCTAGTATGAGGAATACCGAATTCTGCAACGGCCTCTGCGACGCGACGCAGGACAGCGCCACCGGCTGCAGCATGTGCTGGATGGACGGGATGAAGGACAGCAAGTTCTGCAGGGAGGACAGTGAGTACGACGTCGAGGATGAGATTGAGGAGCAGTTGGATGCAGGCGGGCCGGGGGAGCGGGAATGCAAGAAGAAGCAAAAGCCGCCGGAAGAGCCTG
>JBFYKJ010000058.1:0-3450 GCA_041306005.1 Candidatus Altarchaeota archaeon
GCGTTGTCGTGATGGTCAAATTTGATAAACTCAACAAGATTCTTGTTCTCATGCACAAGAAAGATTAGCACAAAGCTCTTCATTATGTGGACGCGCCTCTCCCCGGCGAGATCGTACTGCAAGGGTTTGTAGTGTGATGGATGCTCCATAATCTCAGAAATCTTCCCTTCTATCGCTTTCCTCAACTCGGCGTTCTTCTTGCAGAGCTTGTTGATGCCCTTCCTGCAGGAAGGCTTTATCGCGTAGGAATACCCCATCTTAGCCGAATATTTCGGAGACGGACTTCAGGGGGATTGATTTCTCCGTCTTAGCAGCTTTAATGCCCATTATGAAATCTTTCTTCAGGGGCAACCAATCTACCGGGTGCCAGTCATTCTTCTCGCAGAAAACATTGTCATCGTCAGAGACCCTGCCAGTCTGCAGGTAGTCTTCGAATATCCTGCGCTTGGTGCATGCCTCTTGGGCGACATATGACCAGTTCACCCAAGCAAACTCGTCCATGCGCTCTTTCATTCCCGCTTCCAATGGGACCATCATGCTTGGCATTTTTATGATTAATAAAAACCCGCTTCAGCGAAGCTGAAGCGCGTGTTTTGATCGGTTCTCGAATTTTTCTAAGTAGTCCAGCCGTTCGGCTATCGCTTTCTTAACCACCATCGGCCAGTTTATATCGGGATACCTAGCAAGGTTCTTCTTCAGGTCAGCGGGTATTGAAAAGGTTACTCGTTCCATTGTGTTAAAATACGCATTTGCGTATTTTATTAGAAAGCAGGGGTTTAAAAACAAAAGAGAGGCTCTCTGGAAGACTCAAGACTCTTGACACGAGGTTCACCAAAGGTGAACCTGTGCCCCACTTCGCTCTCGCGAAGTGCGGGCAGTAGACTGATTAGAACGCCCGAACCGGGACGACGAGAAGATATTAAGCCTAACAACGCTCCTCGGCGTAAGGCTCGGGCGTCGAAGCTAAGCTAAGTGGAATGAGACGCCCGAGCCGGGATTCGAACCCGGGTCGATGGGTCCGCAACCCATAAGGATATCCTGACTACCCCACTCGGGCAAAGGCCGTTTCCGGTCTTCAGTCTCCGGTCCGGTCTGTGCGATGGTATTTTGTAGTTTTGCTGCTTATAAGACAGAGCCTCGGCAGCAAAACCGTTCTTTTCCGCCGGCGCTTTTCTTATGAAGAAAAGGGCCGCTGACTACCCCACTCGGGCAAAGGCCGTTTCCGGTCTTCGGCCCTGTCTGCAAGGTGCTGACAGAGCGGCTATTATGACGTTGCAGGCAGAAAAAAGGCTGGCGGGCTGGGCCAAGGGCGGATATAAGGCCGTACTAGAGTTTTTATATGTAAAGCGGCAAACTCAAGGGTTGAAAATGGCTCAAAAGGCATGCATGACATGCGGGACGACGGGTGTCACGATGGTAGAGTTCTTCTGCCCGGAGTGCGGGGAGAAGATAAACAGGTGCGCGCACTGCAGGTCCGTTAACAACCCTTACAAGTGCAAGTGCGGGTTCCAAGGCCCGTAAGCGCGACGGCAAACACTAAGCTGTAAACCGTAAACTGCAAACAGAAAACCACAAACCTAAGATGGGCGATGTATTGTCAGTGATCAGGGTGATGCCGACAGGCGTTGGTGTCGACATGAACAAGCTGAAGGCAGAGATACAAAAGCTCAAGCCCTATGGGGCGGTGGAGAAGCCTGTCGCATTCGGATTGAAGTGCCTTGAGGTCCAGTTCATACGCCCGGACTCGGAGGGCGGCACCGATGCGCTCGAGGACCAGATGAGGAAGATCGAGGGCGTCGAGAGCGTTGATGTGATCGCGGTGACGCTTGTGTGATTTATCGGGCTTGTGCGGGTAATCAAAATGTGTGTCAGATCCTGCGCCGCCTCGGCGGCTTGAAGTCCCGCAAGTCCAAAGATTGCTGATCTTGTATCGGTATTGATATTGTAGCTTCATTCCTGACGCCGTCCATGTGGATTGTTTGGGGGAGCAGCCTTCGGACATATTCCGACGCTCCGGGCTCTATCGTGTAATAGATATCGCGCTCATGCCCGCGCCCGACCATCAAGGCGAGCCTGTCGCCATCGTCGGTCTTCACGGTCCCTGCCCAGAGGTAAATGCGTTTGCCCGGGGCGCGGCGCTCCTCCAGCAGGTCCGAGTGCTTCGTGACCGCGGATACGTGCACTGTAGGTTTCTTTAGCGCGACATGCGGCAGTATCGGCATTTTGTTAACGTGATGCTGATGCTTAAATCACTTGGCGCCGGATCACATCGCCGGCTCGTACCTCAGCGTCTTTTTGGAGCTTAGCGCGTTAAGGAGTTTCTTGCCGTTCTTTGTCTTCCTCTTGACGTTTATCTCGCCGGCCTTGTTGACGACCGCGCTGAGCAGCATGTCGCTGCCGGCGTAGATCTTCATGTACCTGCCGGAATTGTGTTTCCCGACGTCGAGCGTGATGTTCTTCCCCATGCCGTGCGCGTCGAGCTCGCCGCCCTCGCCGCGGCCGCTGGAAGGCCCGGGCCTCCCGCCCCCGGCCTGTGAGGGCATGATGTTTATGCTGACGCCGAATTCCCTCTCGATGCCGTTGACGGTCTGCCCGCCCCTGCCGATGAGCCTGCTCATGAGCCGCTCGGGGACAAAGACGTTCACGTTCTTGCCGATGTTCTCGATTCTTGCCTCGGGGACAAAATCTTTTATCCGGTCGGCGAGGCCCTCGCTTATGCTCTCGAAATGCCGCTCCCCTTTTTCGGCGACGTCCTTGACGGGGATGACGACCACTTCTTCGCCGTAGGAGTATATCTCGTATTCCAAATCGCCGGAGTCAAAGTCCTTGACTTCGACTATGGGGCGCGCCAGGTCCTGCTCGGTCATTCCGGTCGGGACCTTCACCGCCATGTTGATAGTGTATACCGTGGATATCTTCCCGCTGGAGATGAATATGAGCGTGTCGATCACTTGGGGTATAACCCCCAGATCCACTTTCCCGACGAAGCGCTGGATGGCGTCTATCGGGGCGGCGCCGTGCACGACGCCGACCATGCCGACGCCCGCGAGGCGCAGGTCCTCGAAGATCAGGAAGTCCTGCTCTTTTCTGACTTCGTCGTAGAGGGTGTAGTCCGGCCGAACGAGGAGAAGGATGTCGCCCGTGTTCTTCATCGAGCCGTCGAGCGGGCCGTACTGGGTTATCTCCTTCGGGACTTGCAGGTCGCGCGGGTGCTCCATCGTCTTGACGGTCTTCCCCATCTGGGAGTAGTACTCGCCAAGCGCTTGGACAAACGTGGATTTGCCCGAACCGGGGGGCCCGACGACGAGGATGCCCTCGGCTTTTTTCTCGAGGCGTTTCTTCAGCCGCTCGGACATCTCGTAGTCGCTGAGTTTAAGGGCGGTTATCGGCCGCACTGCCGTTATCTCGGTCCTCTCGGAGAACGGGAACTTGGTTATGACTATCCAGATC
>JBFYKJ010000059.1:0-6012 GCA_041306005.1 Candidatus Altarchaeota archaeon
GGGGGCTTGAGGACAGCGACGACTACACATACACGTTCCCGTCATTTGTCGAGGTGTGGATGTTCCAGAGGGGCATTGACGGCGTGCCCGGGCAGATAACGCCCGAGGAGATGGCCGCGGAGGCGGCCATACCGGACAAGTACTCTTTTGACTACGTCCTGGCCTTCAAGACCCGGGGCGGGAGCGCGAACGTCACATACAAGTATGCTTGGGTGCCGAAGGGCGCAACAGGCGGCACGTTCACCGGCAGGGCCACAGACTACGACGGCAGGCCTCTTGCATATGCGAAGGTCCAGGCGCTCTACGACGGCAACCGGTACGACGGGGTGACAGGCCCGGACGGCTCTTATTCCATAAACGTACCGACCTTGGACCTGGCATCTCAAAAGGAGGCCGAGATAAGCGTCTATCTGGTCTGCTTCAGGGAGGGCACGACGTATTTCACGATCTCCGATGCTAAGAGCGGCTGGATCGTCAACATGAAAAAGACCCTTGCCCCCTCAGCCCCCGAGGACCTTGTCCAGGATTTTGATTTCGGATTCGCCTTCAAGGATAATTATAACCGGGAGGGGAAGTCGGCCGTAACAGGCGACGGCGTTGCGTACTCAAGCAGGTCGACCCTTCGCACCCTGCGGGACGCCGCGGCCATCTATTACAACCTGCACGACGCCGTCGACGTCTACCTAACCGTCCTGAACGCCAACCTGGACTACAAGCTCCCGGTGGACGTGACCATCAACAGCGCCCAGGGCAGCCGGTACCTGAAGGCCAGCTCCAGCATAATCATAAACGAGCAGCACACGTCTTACAACTCTGTCCACAGGCGCTTTGTCGAGCAGCACGAGTTCTCGCACCACGCGATGTACGCAGAGTACGGCGCCAGCTGGCCCGAGGGCAGGAACCTGCCCAACATGACCAACCACGGCGGGTATCTCAACCCGTCATCCGCGGACTCCTTCACCGAGGGATTCGCCGAATTCATGCCCCTTGCCATAGCGAGCTACGGCAACGCTCCTGACCCAAGCATCTATTCCAACAAGGGCAGCTTTGAGAACAACCTGCGGGTATGGTCGAACAGGGGCAAGATGGAGGAGTATGCAGTTGCAAGCCTGCTATGGGACCTTTATGACAGCCACAACGACAAGGGCGACTCAATAACCCTCAGCATCCAGCAGATATGGTCCGTTCTTAAAACGAAGCGCAAGGACTTCCAGGCTTACTACCGGGCATTTGTAGATGCCTTCCCGGACAAGAAGGCCCAGATAGACGCGGTATTCGTCGAGCACGGCTTCTTCGCGGACAAGAACGCCGGGAACGGCGTTCGGGACGATTTCGAGCCGTTCCGCGACGACAACGAGAACGAGAGATACGACCCAAACGAGTACTTCGTGGACTACGGCGCCTTCGAGACCGGACGAAACATGTTCTTTGACCCGGGCGAGGAAATCGGCAGGCCGACGCAGTATACCCGGCCAAGCAGGGGCTATGACGACGACCTCCCGGACGCGTTTTTGAAAGTCAGCGACACGGGGGCGGACTTGTACACGGTTTCAATACACTTCAACGACCCGCAGGACGGGACTGATTACTCGTATACCGTAGACCGCAGACAGGGGACCATATTCATAATGCCCCTGCCCGAAGAGGTGGACGCGACGATAACGGTACGGCCGGCACAAGGCTACACGGCGCAGAACACCTACACGATAACAAACGAGGAATATCAGGCAAAGTACTACGCCTCCGAGGGGAAGGGCTACTTTGACGAGCACACCTTCGGGCTTAGTGGCGCCGGGCAGGCCGAGGAATACTGGCCGGGAGGCGTTGAGCCGCCGTTTGTCCCTGATGGCGGGTATGACGCAGAGGGGTCGGTAGAAGTGAAGCTGGATGAGCTGTCCGGCACACCTGGTACGCCGTCTGGCAGCGGAGTCCCGCAGTCCTCGGTTCCCGGTTCGCAGTCTTCGGGCAATGTCCCGCTGCCTCCGGGGCAGCCTTCCTCAGGAGGCGACAACACGTTTTTGATAATCCTAGTCGTAGTAGTCGGGCTGGTGCTGGTCCTAATAATCGCAGTTGTCATGATGAGAAAGCCGCGCGGGGGGATTCCGGTTTCACAGCCTGCGCCCCCCGCCCAGGCGCAGCCAGTCCAATACGCTGTCCAGTACGCTTATCCAACCCAGCCCGCCGCCACCGGCCCGGCCACGTTCTGCGAGAACTGTGGCTACAGGGTGGAAGCTAATGAGCAGTTCTGCAGGAAGTGCGGCGCTGAGAAATAAGGCGGTTGGCGGCCATTTAGCTTCAATCCAATTCGAACCATTTTTATATACCCAGCCCGCTTAAACTAAGCGATGGACAGGCGCATGAGGATTATGCTGTTGGCCGTTGCTATCCTAGCCTTGGTGTTAGCAGCGTTGCTCATAATGCCGGGCCAGAAGGCGCCCGCGGCGCCTGGGCATGGGAACGAGACCGGGACCGAGCCTGGAACAGGACCCGGGACCGAGCCGGGGACAGAGCCGGCCGCCAAGCTTGACGACAGCAAAGCCACCCCGCAGACTTCGCAAGACGTGGTAACCGGCAACAACCGGTTCGCCATCGAGCTTTACAGCCAGTTCGACAAGGTCGAGGACGGCAACATGTTCTTTTCACCCTACAGCATCTCGACCGCCCTTGCGATGACCTATGAGGGCGCTCGCGGGCAGACTGCGACTGAGATGCTCAGCGTCTTTCACTTCCCCCAGGACGACACCGCAAGGAGGTCCGGGTTCGCGAAGCTGTACAATCTGCTTAACCCCGCCGGCAAGCCGTACGTCCTCAGTACCGCCAACGCCCTCTGGGCGCAGACCGGCCTCACCTTCCTGCAGGACTACTTTGACACGGTCTTGGACTACTACGGCGGGAAAGTCACGAACCTCGACTTCGCGCGCGACACCGAGAACTCGCGGGTGACCATAAACCGGTGGGTGGAAAACCAGACCAACAACAGGATAAAAGACCTCATCCCCAGGGGCGTTATAGACCCGACGACAAGCCTCGTCCTGACTAACGCCATCTACTTCAAAGGCCTATGGTCGCTGCAGTTCAACGAGACGCTGACCGAGGACGCGGACTTCAGGGCCCCCGCGGGGGTTGTGAAAACCCCGACGATGCGCATGCACAAAAAGGTCTTCAACTTCTCGCAGGATGACCGGATGCAGGCCGTCGAGCTGCCCTACAAGGGGCGCGACCTGTCGATGCTGATACTGCTCCCGAAGGGCGACGACCTAAGTGCAATAAAGCAGGAACTATCCCCCGAGAAGCTTTCCGAGTTGCGCGGCGGGCTCAGTGAAAAGGAAATCGACATCTACCTCCCAAAGTTCAAGCTCGAGACGAAGTACTTCATGGGCCGGGACTTGATCGCCATGGGCATGCCGACGGCGTTTGATGCGATGAGCGCAGACTTCTCGGGCATGACCGGCGGGAAGGACCTTTTCATAGGCGATGTCATACACCAGGCGTTCGTCGAGGTCAACGAGGAGGGGACTGAAGCGGCGGCGGCCACCGCGGTGGTGATGAAAACAGTCGCTTACACAGAACCCCTCATCTTCCGCGCGGACCACCCGTTCATCTTCATAATACAGGAGAAGTCCACGGGCGCTGTGCTCTTTATGGGCAGGGTAAGCGACCCGAGTGCGTAATAAGCCGATTCTTCCCGAGCGCTCAAGCAACATTTTACAGCATTCGCAATAGCTCGTCCGTAGTGTAAACCCGTATCTTATCCTGTTTCTTAAGCGCCTTGTCGTTCGACCATATCGCCGCGCCCAGGGCGATTGCGGCGGCGAAGTACGCGGCGTCGTTGGGGTCCGGCGACAGCCTCTTCGCATCGTCCAAGAACCCGGACAAATCCCTGCTGTCGAGGAACTTGACGCTTTCCTTGAACGCCCAGAGCAGCTCTTCGAAGTCCTCATTGCTCCGGTGCGTCTTTGAGAGCAGCGCCGGCCTGTGCTTTTCCAGCTCCTCGAGGATGAAATCCGGGGCGCATATCTCAAGCTCGTCCGAGAGCAGCAATTCAGAGCTGATGCTGTCTTTGATCAGGGCGGAGAAGAGAGCGTTCGCGTCTACCACCAGTCTCATTTGGTCTGATCAGGTTAAACCGTACCTTTTTGCGAGCCCCTCATTGACTTTCCTGCCGAGCTCGAGCGCGTCCTTTTCGGTCAGCTCGCTCTTCGACTGGAACTTTTTGAATATCCTTAAGGCTTCGACTCTCTTCGCTATCGCCTGCCTCGCTACCTCCGACCAGTTCATCTCCGGGAACTCGGCCATCTCCCTCTTCAGCTTGTCCGGCATCGCCAATGTCATCGTAGCCATAGTCTTATGAAGCTATTGAGGTTATATGCACTATGTATATTATGTGCGTTTAAATAAAAATACATGTCCCGCAAATCACCGCAGCGAGCTTATCTTCCCCAGCACCCCGAGCGCATTGTCAACCTCTTCCTTAGTGTTATACACATAGAACGACATCCGCGCACAGCCGTCTATGCCCAGCCTCCTCATCAGCGGCTGGGCGCAGTGGTGCCCGCTCCTGACTGCGATGCCCTGCTCGTCCATTATGGCGGCGACGTCGTCATCCGCCATGCCCCCTACGTTGAACGAGACTATCCCTACGCGGTCCTTCGGCCCGTAGGTCTCTACGCCCCTGATGCCCGAAATGCCCCTAAGCGCCCTCTTAGTGAGCTCTTCCTCGTGCTTCTCGACCTTGTCCATCCCGATTTTCTGCAGACAGTCGACCGCAGACCCCAGACCCACCGCCCCGCCGACGTCCTGCGTCCCGGCTTCAAACCTTTGCGGCGGCTTTTGGTATTCGGGCGGCTCGGTATACGACTTGGAGACCATCCCCCCGCCGACGAGAAGCGGCTCCGCCCCGTCGATCAAATCGTATTTCCCGAACAAAACCCCTACCCCCATCGGTGCGAGCATCTTGTGGCCCGAGAAGGCCAAAAAGTCGCAATCCAGCTTTTTGACATCGACGGGCATGTGGGGCACGCTCTGCGCGCCGTCGAGGACGAAGACCGCCCCGGCGTCGTGGGCTATTTTCGCCATCTCCTTAGCGGGATTGACGCAGCCGAGGACGTTCGAGGCGTGCGTGGCGGCGACGGCTTTTGTGCCCTTGCCGACTTTTCTTTCAAAATCCGCCATGTCAAGCTCATCGCCCCTCTTGCCGCCCATCGCGATGTCGGCGACCTTGAGCTTCGCCCCGGCCAAGGTGCACTCCCTCTTCCAGGGCAGGTAATTCGCGTGGTGCTCCATGACTGTAGTCAGGATGCTGTCGCTTGGTGATAAACCACTGCCGCGAGTCCTGCATATCATGTGCGCCGCAAAGTTCAAAGCCTCCGTCGCGCCGGCCGTGAATATTATCTCCTCGGGGCGGGCGTTGATGAACTTGGCGACTTTCGCCCTGGCGGATTCCAAGGCCTCTGTGGCGTCCCTTGAGAGCGTGTGAAGCCCCCTCCCAGGGTTGCCGCAGTGGTTCTCGTAGAAGTCGTTTACGGCGTCAAGGACCTGCCGCGGCTTTTGGGTCGTTGCGGCATTATCAAGGTAAACCAGTGGCTTCCCGTTGATTTTTCTCTTCAGAATGGGAAAATCCTTCCTTGCATCCATCTTTGCTAAAATCACCCTTCTATAGCCAAAATCCATATATTTTGCCGCAGTTTCAAAATAAACCACATAAAACCGAATCAAGATAAAATCAAAATGGACCTTAGGGGCTTTCTTTCGGAGCTGGAAAAAAGCGGTGAACTCGTAAAGCACGGCAGGGCCGACCCTAATTTGGAGATGGCAGACATCATATTCAAGTCGGACAAGCCCGTTCTTTTCGACGCGATGAACGGCTATAGGGCGGTCTCCGGCATCTGCATGGATCGCGCTCTCGTGGCTAAATACATGGGCATCAAAAAAGAGGATATGCTACTCAAGATAGCAAACGCCCTCGACCGCCCGGTGGACCCGCAAATGGTCGCGGCCGGGAATGCACCCTGC